>DALYNO010000313.1:0-5142 GCA_031975295.1 Anaerocolumna sp.
ATGTTAAATTAATACCATACTTTTTCAATGTAGTCTCTCTTGATATGATTCCTAAATATATTATTTTGGTTTTGTGATAAATTTACCTATAAATAATTATATGAAGAATTGTTGATATTTAACGGTTTTCATTGATATAGGTACTGGGTGAGAACAATATGCTTTTATACAAGGTTTAAAAATAATCAAAATATTTTAATCTTTATATTGATAATTTTGGCAATGTGTGTTATAAAATTAACATACATGTTCTAAAACATGTTCTAATTTTACCACACGGAGGGAATAAATGAAAAGTAAATTTATTCAAAAGACTGGCAAATCAATGTTTGCCCTAGGATTAGTATTAATTCTACTAGTAACTACACTAATAGGCTGCTCTAAAAAGCCTACTGACACAGCGACTGATACTAGCAATGTCCCAACGCAAGGTACTGCTTCAACTAATGAGGGATTAGTTTTTACTGCAGGCACCTATAGTGCAACGGTTTCAGGTATGCATGAGATGACTGTTACTGTTACCTTATCTGATTCAGAAATTTTAGATATTCAGGTCGATCACAATGAAACTCCTGGTGTAGGAGAACCAGCTGTCAAATCTATTCCTGCAGAAATTTTAGAAATGCAAGGATTAGGGGTTGATGCAGTATCTGGTGCAACTCTATCCAGTAAAGCAGTGATAGAGGGTGTAACAGAATGTTTAAAACAAGCAGGCGTTAATGAGGATGGTATAAATCAATTATTAGCTGTAAAAAAGAGCGTTGAAAAGGCACAAGACGAAGTTCTAACTGCTGATGTTGTAGTGATCGGTGCTGGTGGTGCAGGTATGGCTGCCGCAGTTACTGCAAATCAAGCTGGCAAAACAGTTATCGTAATAGAAAAGGCAAGTAAAATGGGCGGTAATACTATTTTATCCGGTGGTGCATTAAACGCCGTAGAGGAAGGTAGCGAAACTGCAATTGAAAATAAAGATAGTGTTGAAAATCATTATAATCAAACTTTTAATGGTGGTGATCAGGCAGGAAATCCTGTATTAGTACATACACTTATAGATAATGCATGGTCTGGTGTAGAATGGCTTAAGACCTTAGGAATGGAATTCTATGACGGTGTGTTCACTGTTACTGGTGGTATGTGGCCACGTGCACATAAACCTGTAGAACCAGAAGGCACAGGTTTCTTTAAAACTTACCAAAATTATTTAGATACTCATGATGGCATTACTATGGTTTATAATACAACTGCAAAAGATCTCATTGTGGAAAATAACATTGTGACTGGTGTTACCTGTACTGGTGCAACTGGCAATACCGTTACTATAAAAGCAATAAATGGTGTTGTCTTAGCCACAGGTGGTTTCGGTAGAAACATTGAAATGCGTATGAAATATAATGATATATCTAAGAAATGGCCAACATTGGATGAATCAATACCTAGTACAAATACAAGCGGTATTACAGGTGATGGTATTATCATGGCAGAAGCCATTGGTGCTAATCTTGTTCAAATGGAAAATATTCAGTTATTACCTTTAGGCGATCCTGAGACTGGAAGTCTTTCCGGTAACATTGAACACGCTGTTGAAAGTCGTATCTTCATTAATTTAGAAGGAAATCGTTTTGTAAATGAAGGTGGTCGTCGCGATGAGATGACCCTTGCTTTATTCGAACAACCTGAAACAACAATGTATATTGTTATGGATAGTGATACTTATCCAGAAGGAACTGAAAAAAATAACTTTGGTGAAAGCATAGCAGATTTGGTTAAGTCTAAAAGAGCATTAAAAGCTGACACACTAGAAGAACTTGCAACTTTAATGAATGTTCCAGCAGAAAATCTAATTGCTACGGTTGACGATTACAATAGATTTTGTAAGGGCGGAGATTTGGAAGGTAAAACTGATACCTTTGGCCGTACCCTGTTTACTGATACTGATGGCATTAATAATGGTATCAACAATGGTCCATTTTATGCAGCGGTTAGAGTACCAACAGTTCATCATACAATGGGTGGTGTTCAAATTAATGAAAATGCACAGGTTATGGATACAAAGGGTAATGTAATCCCTGGTCTTTTTGCAGCTGGTGAAGTAACTGGTGGTATTCATGGTACTAATCGTTTAGGTGGTAATGCCTTAACTGATACTGTAGTATTTGGCCGAATTGCAGGTACAAGTGCATCTGAATTTATGAAATAACAATTAAACTTAATGTGATGTGATATAAGCAAAATACAGTTCAGCCTCTGTTATGAAAAGATGCTGTATGTTATGAAAAGAAGAGGGCGAACTGTATGCCCTCTTCTCTTGCATTTATCAGAATTAATGGTATTATATTAGTAAAACTCTTTTCATTTATTACTATGTTTCACCAGCAAGGAGCAACTACTATGAATCCACATTTAAAACATAACCTACGTAAACAAGAACTATTTTCACAGATAACAGATATTATTAAAAAAGATGGCTATGCAAATCTGACAGTGCGAGGTATATGCAATGACTTAGGTATATCCACCGGTACATTTTACCACTACTTTCCTGAAAAGAATGATCTTGCATGGATTTTATTTTCTGATATAGACGATTATTTTGAAACTGTTGTAACCTCCAATTTTGGTGATAACGAACTGCAAAATCTATCTACATTCTGTATAGAATATGGTAATTACGTAGTAAACAGTGGTGTAGAAACCTGTCGTTGTATAAGTGTTGCACCCTTTAAGCATATGAGTCATAATTATCTCGATGAAGAACGTAATCTCTTTCAAATACTTCTAAACTTACTAAGCCGAGGTATTGAAAATAAGCAATTTCATGAATCACTTAATCCCTTAGAAACAGCTCGTATGATGATGGTTATTTTACGTGGATACAGTTCTGATTGGGCCAAACGTAATGGTGATTTCGATTTAATCGTAAGCATAGAAAAATTTATAGTATTGTTTACCAAATGTCTAGTAGGCTAATATTTCTATTACCATTATTCAATTATAATTAATATGCATAAAAACAGACCTATGTTAAGGTATGAACCTACTAGGTCTATTTTTTATAAGGTCTACCAAGCTAAATGATAGCAACTAGACTATAAGACGGGGTTCCTCTGGACAGTAACAATATTAATAACTAATAATAATCCCACCGTCTCCTGCATACATAGTACTAACGCCTTTTGTATCAACAATAAAGAAATCTTTAAAAGACACTCTTTTTAAAATCTCATCTTTCACATATATTGCACGCTCATAATTATTACAATGGGCAATTCCAAGTGTTCTCTCCTCAGGTTTATAGGCATCATCCTTTACCATATTAGCCATTAATAGCAATGCCTTATCGATACCTCTTGCCTGGTCAAGCTTGCATATGGTTCCCTCTAAAGTTCTTCCCATTACTGGTTTAATATTTAAAACACTTGTTAGTATCGCCTTTAGACCCGTTAGTCTTCCGCTTTTTCTTAAAGTATCAAGGTTCTCTAGAACAAATTTAGTATGCATATGATTATTAAATTCTTTGATTAGTGATTTAACTTCACTAAAACTCTTACCAGCTTCTACATATTCCTGAATCTTTTTTGCTATCAATGTCTGACCAACAGAAGCTGAGCAGGAATTAACAATCTCAATATTTTTATGTGGGTTTTCTTCTAAATACAGCTTTTTGCCAAGCTCAGCACTATTATAGGAGCCGCTTAAATTGGCTGATAATGTAACAACATATACATCCTCTTCTCCACCGAACAGTTCCATATATGCTTCTGGTGAGGGACAGGAGGATTTGGGACTATTGGGACTTTCAGCTACAAGCCTTATAAATTCTTTCTGATTAAAAGTTTCGTCATCAACAACAAAAGTATCATCTACTTGTAATGTAAGGGGTACACTCTTGTAATGACTATCCTGTTTCATTATATCTGTTAAATCTGTGCAACTATCAACAATTATTTTATATGACATACTACCATCCTCCAAATTGTACTTATATTATGAATTAGAAATAATTACCTTTTCACTTTATTCCGTTAACTATAACATGTAGTTTTGATTACTATCAATCATAGCATATTGAAGTTGTTTTTTAAAGTAGTTTTATGAAAGATTTTCATAAATTTTTATAAATTAATGATAAAGCACCCTCCTTATTTAACTTAAATATAAAATAAATATCATTGTTAATTGGCAAATATAAATTAGTATTATAATAGGCATGGACATCTATGTGAATGAAGACATCTATCTGACGGTGGTCGCAATCATTTTATTTCAGTCTCAGTATAAAAGTGAGATCAAACATGCTTTTATTCTTACATGCATTAATTTCTCAACAACTATTATACCCATAAAAATGGATATTTAAATGCTACGAACAAAGAATGTGCTTTGCACATTCTGGCGCTTACGGTCTGTCACGCAAGTAACAATCTTCCATGGGCACATCATGTGCCTTCCGCCCGGTAGGGCTTTTTATAGTATACGTTAATTCGGAGACTTACTTATAATAAAATAGACTATTCCCTGTAGAAAACAGCATATACTGCTTTTTTCTACCAGGAATAGTCTAGGTTATGATCACTCTAATTTATTTCAATTATTTTGCAAGTTCCACTAAGATTTCATTACTTCTTGCAATAAATTTTGTCATTGCTTCTGAGCTAAGTGGCTTATGGCTTAACATGGCAAGATCATATAACTGTTCGCAAAGCATATTTGTAAACTCACCAGTCTCATGTTCAAAAACATATTGTACTAATTTATTGTTAGCATTTAATACTAAAGTTTCAGTAGGTCCAAACATGCCAGGATCCATGCCGTACATATTGTACATCTTCATCATATCCTGCATTCTGCGGCTTTCTTCTGATAATGTAATCATGGAAGATACTTTATCATTCTTAAGCTTCATAACCTTAACTTCCAGTTTCTCTAAGTTTAAGGCTTTTCTAAATAATTCAGTAAGCTTTTCATTTTCTTCTTTTAAAGCTTCTTCATCATTTGATTCCTTAAATTTATCAGTAAGATCAGCATCAATTCTTTGGAATCTATAGGATTTCTCCATTTGCTCTAATTGTGTAATAAAAGGTTGGTCAATATTATGTGTTAGAATTAAAGCATCAATGCCTTCTTCCTTAAACATATTAATGT
>DALYNO010000314.1:0-5141 GCA_031975295.1 Anaerocolumna sp.
TAGGCCCGCAGGATTTTAAGTCCTGTGCGTCTGCCAGTTCCGCCACGCCGGCATTTTTGCTAAGGTTTAACCTGTCGCAAATCTTTCTGACAAGGATTGATTATACCATAGATAAATATGGATTTCAAGTACTTTTTTTACTTTTTTTAAAGATTAGTAGGGTTATAAACCTAATTTAGTACATTCTTTAATATAATAGAGGATACTGGAGGTAAGGTTAACTTTAGTACCCCATTGTCAGTAAAATATAGATGAGAATCTAAATAAAAACCATCTCTGGTTGTTAATAATAGCCTTGATAACGTCTTATTTCCTGTTATACCAATTTCCCATGCATTCACAGTAATATTCACTTCATAATCATTATTATTTAGGCCAATGATAAAATTATCTTCTTTATCAAATCTGCCATAAACTAATATGCCATGATCACCCGTTAAGAATTTGAAGGAACCAATTTTTAATGTATGATATGATTTATGAATTTTAATAATTTCTCTATGAAATGCAATTAATTCCTTATCTTCTCTTCCCCACGGATACGTTCTTCTGTTATCCGGATCTGTAAATCCACATAAACCGGCTTCATCTCCATAATAAATGGTAGGTGCTCCCGGCCATGTCATTTGTAGGGTTACTGCTTCTTTCATCACGCCTTTGTCAATGCATTCACCAGCTGCTTCAGGGCCTAGATATGAAGTCCTTCCAACCGTTTTATTAGTTCTGGTTAAAAATCTTGAATGATCATGATTGGATAATTCATTCATAGCTACTTGCAAGGAACTGGTTTGAAAGTTTGCCATATGATAGGTCATTGCCTTATTAAAATCCTCGTATGAATTTAATAAATTTTCATGAAAGGCATCACTATGCTTTTCCATACCAGTTAAAAACCAAGTGACAGGTTCCATAAAAGCATCATAATTCATGACAGTATCCCATTCATCTCCCTTTAACCATTCTCTGGGATTTCCGTAATGTTCCGCTAATATGATTGCCTCTGGATTGGCTGCTTTCACACTATTTCTAAAATCTTTCCAAAATGTATGGTTAAATTCTTTCGAAAGTCCTAAATCTGCTGCTACATCAAGTCTCCAACCATCACAGTTATAGGGAGGTGATACCCACTTCTTCCCTATGTCTAGAATGTAGTGATATAGTTTTTTAGAGCCTTCATAATTTAATTTAGGTAGTGTATCATAACCCCACCAACCGTCGTAACTTGGGTTATTTGGCCATACATGGTTACGGAAGTTAAAATAATCTCTGTAAGGACTATCTTCCGCCTCATAAGCACCTTTTTCATAGCCAATGGCATCTTGATAGATGCCTTCTCTATCCAGCCATTTATGAAAAGACCCGCAGTGGTTAAACACCCCATCTAAAACTATCTTTATCCCAAGCTTATGGGCTTCTTCCACAAACTTAATAAAAAACTCATTGCTTGCATTTAAGTTATCATAGTCTGTTACACGTTTTTTATATTTGAGCGCATTGTGATTATCCAAGTCACCCTCAGAAAGCACTTCTTCTCTATCTTTTACAATGACACCAAAATGAGGATCTATATAATCATAATCCTGGGTATCATATTTATGATTAGAAGGAGATACAAATATCGGGTTAAAATAGATAACTTCCACTCCTAATTCATGAAGATACTGGAGCTTTTCCAAAACTCCAGCCAGATCGCCACCGTAAAATTCTCGGATACCAACTGGTTCGGGATATTTATACCAATCCTCTACTTTAGTTGTTGCACCACCAATATAAAGATATTCTCTGTCTTCCACATCATTTGTATTGTCACCGTTATAAAATCTGTCAACATATATCTGATAAAAAACTGCACCTTTCGCCCACTGCGGAGTCTTAAATCCTGGTGTTATTAAGAATTTAAATTCTTCTCTTAGGCTATCGCTTACTCCTTCTCTGGAGTAATAGCAGACTTCACCCTCCTGACCTTTAATTTCAAAATAATAACTAACAGGTTCTTCTGCTAATTCAATGTTTCCTTCATAGTAGCAAAAGAATTCATCAGACTCTTTTAGACCCATATTAACTACACCTGTTGTTGTTACAAGGTTTACAATATTATGCTCTATACCAAGCCGTATACAAATGGTCACCAAACTGTTTTTTTCAGGCTCACAAGGTATTCTATAGTCTCTTGTGCCATCACTAAAAATTGCATTTCTATTAATCATAAACTAGCAGACCTCTATTTTTTCTTAATCCTATTTTAATCTATCTATTTTTTTATTACAACTACTATAGTAACTATATGTAGCATACCCATTAAAAATCAATCCATAAGTGTTCCCATTATAAATACAACTCTGACAGATGGGTAAAAAAAAGAACAGCTTTCCGACTGCTGTCCTTTTTTTGGAGAAGGTATTTTGTTACTTATGGGGTGTAGCAAAAACTATATAATGTATTGGGGTTTACGAGTATTATTATAACATCGTGTATACAAAAAGTGTGCACAAACATTACAAAATATTAAAATATTTTTTGTTTGTTTTTACATTTGAAAAATCTGTAAATAACCACCATGTTTAAAAAACCCATAAAAACCTGCAATATTTTATTTCTTTTTTTGTACTAGCCTATTATATGTCTAAAACCATAGAATCTGTGCTGGTTCCATCTCCATTTGGCGTTTCAAATAAAGCTTCAAATTCTTCTCGAGTAATTCTTTCCTTTTCCAGAAGAAGGTTTGCACAGCTGTGAAGTACATGGTTATATTCAGTAAGTAATCTCTTTGCTTCACCATAGCAATGATCTATAATACCTTTCACTTCCTCGTCAATAACCTTTGCAACGTTTTCACTATAACTTCTAGTATGCGCTAAGTCTCTGCCGATAAATACTTCATCATCATCACTGTCGTAATTAACCATACCTACAACAGATGAGAATCCGTATTTAGTAATCATAGCTCTTGCAGTTTTAGTTGCCATTTTAATGTCTTGAGAAGCCCCTGTCGTAATATCGTCAAATATAATTTCTTCAGCAGCTCTACCGCCAAGACCAACTATAATATCTTGTTTCATACCACCTTTTGTATGGAACATTTCATCCTTTTCTGGAAGCGGCATTGTATAGCCTGCTGCACCATTACCAGTAGGTATGATAGATACTGTATAAACAGGACCTACATCTGGAAGCACATGGAATAAAATAGCGTGCCCAGCTTCGTGATAAGCGGTAATCCTTTTCTCTTTATCTGATATAACTTTACTTTTCTTTTCAGCACCAATACCAACCTTAATAAAGGATTTATTGATATCTTCATGAACAATAAAGGCACGATTTTCTTTTGCAGCTGCAATTGCCGCTTCATTAAGCAGGTTCTCTAAATCTGCACCAGTAAAGCCTGCTGTAGTCTGTGCAATACGTTTTAAATCAACATCTTCACCAAGGGGTTTACCTTTGGCATGAACATGAAGGATTTCTTCTCTACCTTTAACATCAGGGCGTCCTACCATAACCTTACGGTCAAATCTGCCTGGACGAAGAATTGCAGGATCCAGTATATCTACACGGTTAGTTGCCGCCATAACAATAATACCTTCGTTAGCACCAAATCCATCCATTTCAACCAAAAGTTGATTCAGCGTCTGTTCTCTTTCATCGTGTCCGCCGCCCATACCAGTACCTCTTCTTCTGGCAACAGCATCAATTTCATCAATAAACACAATACAAGGGGCATGTTTTTTGGCATCTTCGAATAAATCTCTTACTCTGGAGGCACCCACACCTACAAACATTTCAACGAAATCTGAACCAGAGATACTAAAGAAAGGAACACCTGCTTCTCCCGCAACTGCTTTCGCAAGAAGTGTTTTACCTGTTCCTGGAGGTCCTTCCAGAAGAACACCTTTTGGTATTCTAGCTCCAACCTGAATATATTTTTTAGGTGTTTTTAAGAAATCTACTATTTCTTTTAGTTCTTCTTTTTCTTCTTCCAAACCTGCCACATTTTTAAATGTGGTCTTTTTATTTTCATCCGTAGTCATCTTGGCACGACTTTTACCAAAGTTCATTACTTTACTTCCACCACCGCCGCCACCGGATGCTTGATTGGAAAGAAATGAGAATAATATTATAATTACTACAAATCCCAATAGATAAGGTAATACATTAGTTAAAAACCAGCTGGGTTTTGTTATATTGTGGTATTCATAGCCAATACCTTTAACCATAACTAAATCTTCTATTTCTTCAGAATTTGGAGTAAAAAACTGCTTTTTACTTCCTTCACTTAAGGTAACCGTGACCTTGCCAGTAGGCACCTCTATATTGGGGTAAACATCAACTTTTGTGACAACTCCCTTATTCAGGTCACTTAAAAAATTCTCATATGCATAATTGTCTGAACTGCTGTTTCTAATGCTGTCAGTAAGTAATAAGGCTGCAAAAATTATAACCAGGATGATGACATATGCTCCATATCCTTTTAACTGTCTTCTCACTAACCTACCTCCTCTCGATTATTCAATTACTCCTATATATGGCAAATTCCTAAGTTTTTGAGCATGATCAAGTCCATAACCTACTACAAATTTATCAGGAATTTGGAATCCCACATACTCTACATAAACATCTGATGTTCTTCTTTCTGGTTTATCTAGTAAAGTACATAGTTTAATGCTGTTGGGTTTCCTGCTGTTTAGTAAATCAATTAAGTATTTTAATGTATTACCGGAATCAATAATGTCTTCCACAATGAGTACATCTTTTCCTTCAATGGAATCATCCAGGTCTTTAATGATTTTTACTCTTCCGGAACTAACAGTACCGTCTCCATAGCTAGATACAGACATAAAATCTATGGACAGAGGCACTGTAATGTTTTTCGCTAATTCACAAGTTACAAATACTCCGCCTTTTAATACACATACCAGATGTATTTCTTTGCCTTCATAGTCCTTGCTGATTCTTTCACCCATTTCACGAATTTTTTTGTCTACCTCTTCTTTTGATATTAAGACTTTTACGTTGTCATTCATTGTATATTCCTCCATCTAAACTTATCTCAAGTATTAATTTAGTCCCTTCCCAAACTTTATAAGCTTCACTCATTCTATGGCCCAGTATCCACATAACATGGGAGCCATCCGTAATTAAAGGCA
>DALYNO010000315.1:0-5102 GCA_031975295.1 Anaerocolumna sp.
GTATAATGGGGTTATTTATTATCATAATATTTTACCTTTCTGTTGGAATTCATAAGATTCTTATGTTATTATTATAATGAATAATAATGCCATGTCCTTGATTATTGTGACAAATAATCTGAATTATTCGGACAAGTTGGAGGCAGATGTGAAAAAAATATACTTAAAGGAATTTACAAAGGATTATTCCTTCCCATTCTTTATTCAGTATGGAAAACATGATGAAAAAATGATTCTCCATTCTCATGGTGACTTCTCAGAATTAGTAATAATATTAGAAGGCTCGGCAACACATATTGTAGGGAATGAAAAATTTCAGATTAGCAAGGGTGATGTTTTTGTTATTAGTAATGATACTGTACACGGCTATGAAGCAGCAGAAAACTTTAGATTATGTAACATAATGTTCCGGATGAGTGAAGTTTTTACTAAATCCTATGATTTATGGAATATACCAGGTTTCCACGCTTTATTTGTAATCGAACCTTACATGACCAAGGACCATTCATTTCAAAGCTATTTAAAATTATCCATATCTCAACTAGAGGAGCTGGAAATGCAACTGGATAAAATGATAAACGAATATTCTAAGAAACTGGATGGGATGAAGACACTTCTATTAAACACCTTTACCTTAATTGCATTAGATTTATCAAGGCTTTATCCTGTGGATTTAAAAATACAAAAACAACCCCTAATACATTTATCCAAGGCAGTCGCATATCTTGAACGAAACTATGGGAATGACATAACTGTTGAAATATTAGCAAACCAAGCAAATTTATCACCACGGCACTTTTCTAGATTGTTCCGTGAAATATACAAAGAATCTCCTGGTAGTTATTTGCTAAATTATCGAATACAAAAGGCTATTGAACTGCTTGATAATAAAGAATTATCGATTTCTGAAGTTGCATATCAATGTGGCTTTAACGATAGTAATTATTTTTCCAGACAGTTCCATAAAAATACTGGTTTTGCTCCAAGGGAACACCGTAATAGAAAAGGGTTAACCGTTCAGCCTTCTAACTATTTATACTGAAAACCATAACTTAACCTGCTAAGAGATTTTTTTATAGAAATTATTGAAAAACCCTTGACTCTGACACCGTGTCGTAATTTAGAATTTATAAAGAAGGAGGAATCAAATGGATGAAATAGTGTCAATAAGCCAAGTATCAAAACAGTTTCATGTATCAACCAGGATGCTGCGATATTATGAAAAAGCAGGACTTTTTACAAGTATGTCTATACCAAACTATTCTTATCGAGTATACGATACTGATGCTGTAAGACGTCTACAGCAAATACTCGTCCTTAGAAAGTTAAGAATACCCTTGAAACAAATTGCAATAATCCTTGATGATGATAACCAGTTGAAGACTTTGGATATGTTTTTAGCTAATTTAGCAGACCTTGATGAAGAACTCACTGCACTGAATACCATACGGGATATACTAAAACTTATCGTATCAAGGTTAGAAACAAGTATAAGAAGCAAAGTAAGATTAGATCTACTGAATGATACTAAACTTATGGAAATCATTTGTGTTTTAAATCCTTCAAAAACAAATCTTAAGGAGGAACATACAATGGATCAGTTAGTAAATGCTAGTAAGGTGTTAGAGGAGAAGATGGAAATCAGGATTGTGTATTTACCCCCAGCAACAGTAGTTGCATGCCAGCATATTGGTGAAAACCCGGAAGAAGTCTCAGGTGGAAAAATTTATAACTTTATTAAGGAATCAAATCTTCCAGTACTAAAACCAGATTTTAGATTATACGGTTTTAACAACCCCTCACCTAAGGAAGGGCAAGCGGTATATGGCTATGAATTCTGGGTAACCGTACCTGAGAATCTGGAAGTAGACGAATCCTACTTAACAAAGACTTTTGAGGGTGGATTATATGCAGCCCATTGCATCAAATTTGGAGATTTTAATGAGTGGGAGACATTTTCTAATCAGTTAAAGGAAAATGAAGAATATGAGATTGACTGGAGAGGACCTGAGGGTATGGGTGGATGCCTTGAAGAAGAACTAAATATTTATACGAATATTCTAGAAGGTGTTAATAAGGTAGAACAGTTGGATTTATTAATTCCAATAAAAAGGAGAATCAAATAATGGAACTTGTCATGCAACCTACATTTTCTACATGTGGTCAGGCATGTATAGCTATGATAACCGGTACTGATATTAATCAGGTAATTAAAGATATGAAAACCTCTGGTCCCACCAGTATAGGTCAATTAATAGAAGCTCTTGACTTTTATGGTGTTAAGCACGCCCAGAAGAATCTACGCATATCAAAAAAGAATCCAGTACCATCAGAATACTCAATATTGACACTTCATATGGCTGCAGGATATTGTCATTGGGTGTTATATTATCATGGCAAATATTATGACCCAGAATTTGGGTTGTTAACGGAATGTCATCCAGAGGGTAGAATTACATCATTTTTTTCTATATATGAGTAAATGCATCTCCTTGAATAAGTTCGGATTAGAAGTTACAATATGTAAATAAAATGGCTCTTTGTCAAGTGTTGGGGTGCTAGGTGCGTTGCACCTGCATAAACACTGGCAAAAGAGCCATTTTGGTTCTATAATAAATGTTGGGGTGTGTTGAAAAACACACTATCAACTTTTATTATAGAACCAATAAAATAAAAATAAAGAATAGGAGGTGGTTTAAGTACGTCTTCGTTTCTTACTTAAACCACCTCCTTTTTTTTCCTTGATTTTTGTAAAACCATTGACATATGGTTGATGATATGATAAATTGATTTTAATACTCTGCATCATGCAGATACGAAAGGAGTTTTAAAATGAAAATGACTGCATTATTTGAGGTGTCAATCATATAAAACTGAATATGGGTGCATCACTGATTATAGTAGTATGATTTAAATATATTTACTTCAATGTCAGTATGCCAAACAGGAACCTTTCGTGAATACTGTACTTTGGTCGCACACTTTAGGGTGTGTTATTTTTTTGCATTTTTATTTAGAAGCCGTAGTAATCAGCCATGTCAGGTACTTACTACGGCATTTTTGCGCCCATTTTTACAAGAAGGGAGCGATGTTGTGATTGATAAAAGCCCTAAACAAAGAAATTTTTATCAAAATTATGGAGGTATTATGAATTTAACAGACTATGGCTTTACAGGAAACAATCAAACAGACACAGCTGGAACTTATGCAAGAGTGAGTGCTGTGCATAAAGAGAGTTATAACTTAATTACAGAGCATGGTGAATGTATTGCAAAACTGAAATCCAGCATTTATTTTAACAACTGTACAGAAGAGTTTCCCACCACCGGAGACTTTGTAAAAATCCAATATAATAAGAGTGGGTATAGCCTTATTATAAAAACCTTGCCACGCAAATCTAAATTTGCTAGAAACGATTTCTCAGGGCATAGTGTGGGATACGTTAAAACAATTAAAGAGCAGACTATTGCAGCTAATTTTGATTATGTATTTATTATGCAATCCCTTAATCATGATTTAAATTTAAAGCGATTGGAACGTTATTTGGCCCTATCCTGGCAGTCAGGCGCTGTCCCTGTAATTCTATTAACGAAAGCAGATTTAATAGAAGATTTCTCTGATATCCTAAAATCAACCAAAGAAATAGCAGCTGGCGTTAATGTTCACCCTATAAGTGCTATAACCGGTTACGGTATTGATGCGCTTTCTAATTATCTCATAACAGGCAAGACCATTGTTTTCCTCGGTTCATCAGGGGTGGGTAAATCTAGCCTCGTTAATGCCTTAGCCGGTCAAGAAGTAATGTCAGTCAATGGAATCAGAGAAGATGATAGCAAGGGAAAACATACCACAACCCATAGGCAGCTGGTTAGATTGAACAGCGGTGTGATGATTATCGATACCCCCGGAATGCGTGAGCTTGGCATGTGGAATGTTAATGAGGGTCTAAGCGAGAGTTTTTCGGATATAGAATATTATTTAGGCAGGTGTAAATTTTCTGATTGTACCCATCAGAATGAACCAGGCTGTGCTATGAAAGCTGCAATTAAAGAAGGCAGTATTTCCATTGAACGTTTGGAAAGCTATCAAGCTTTAAAAAGAGAAGTTGCATTTGTGGATAATAAAGCTGCTTATTTACGTAGTAAGAATCAAATGCACGTAAATATAAAAGTATGGGAACGACAGAAGAAAAAGAGAGGTATTTAAAATGATTCTTACAAAACTAAAAAAATTAAGTATACCTATAAACCAATTTAAGTTGAATTTAAGGAGGATCTGATTATGACATATGACCAAGTAGTTAAAAATTATGCCCCTATTATACTTCCTCAAGTAACAGCGTTATATCAACTGGAGAATTATGTGATAAGTCAGATTGAGCCCCATGAAGGAGGGCGTAATCTTGTATACAGTTGTTCGAGAGCAGGCCATGTTGATAAGATCATTAGAATCGTCTTCTTAATGGATCGAAGCCTTAATGATTTATTAAGTGAAACTCAATACATTAGGTTTCTATATGAACAGGGAGCCAGTGTATCAAATGTAGTTAATTCTAGAAATGGACTTTTAGTAGAAGTAGTAAATTATGATACTCAGAGTTTTTATATCTGTGTATTTGAAAAGGCTAAAGGTAAAATGCTTGTAGAAAATAATTACAGATACCGAGAAGGTGCTCCCATTACTGAGTATTTTTATAACTGCGGTAAGACCCTTGGGAAAATGCATCAATTGTCAAAGGAGTATAGACCAGTCCATAAGCGTTATAGTTTTTTTGACAAATACAACACAGAATATATAAATAATTTAATACCTGATTCCTTTCCTTTATTGAAGGTAAAAATCTCAGAGATTCTAGCAAAACTTAAAGGATTAGACCAAGATAATGAATCCTATGGTTTGGTTCATTTTGATTATAGTGATGGGAATTATAAGATAGACTTTCATACTGGACAAATAACTGTTTATGATTTTGATAATTCATGTTATTGTTGGTATATGTATGATTTGGCAAATTTATGGGTTCACGGAGTTGGCTGGATACAATTTGAGCCAGATACTAATAAACGCCGGGTATTTATGGAGGAATATTTTCAAACTATACT
>DALYNO010000316.1:0-5100 GCA_031975295.1 Anaerocolumna sp.
TTCATTATTTCTCCTCCTTTTTACCAATGATTGTTAGAAATATTTCTTCTAATGTAGGTTGTTTTACAACATATTCAACTTTTGCAGGCTGATATAATTTCTTAAGTCCTTCCAGAGAATCTAGTGCTATAATTTTACCACCATGAAGAATAGCAATTTTATCTGCTAGCTGCTCTGCTTCTTCTAAATATTGAGTTGTAAGAAATACTGTAGTTCCCCCAGCTGATAACTCTTTTATAATCTTCCACACCTCTAAACGTGCTTCTGGATCAAGACCAGTAGTTGGTTCATCCAGAAAAATAATTTTAGGATTCCCCACCAGACTCATGGCAATATCAATTCTTCTTTTCATACCACCTGAATATGTGCCAACTCTACGATCTGCAGCATCTGACATATCAAATTGATGAATCAACTTATCTGCTATTTCTTTTGGTTTACTCAGATGCCTAAGTTTTGCAATCATCAGCAAATTTTCACGTCCGGTCAAAACCTCATCAATTGCTGCGAACTGACCAGTAAGACTAATAGAGTCCCTAACATTACGAGGGTTTTTATCCGTATGAAACCCATTGATTATAACACTTCCTGCATCAGCCTTCAGTAAGGTGGCCATAATTCGAATTATTGTTGTTTTTCCAGCCCCATTAGAACCTAGTAATGCAAAGATGTTCCCTTGTTCAACTTCTAAATCCACACCTTTTAAAACTTCAACCTCTTTAAATGATTTTCGTAAATCTTTCACTGCAATAATAGTATTCGACAATTCATTTTCCTCCTCTACAATAGAATGAATTAATATAAATTCTGTTCTACACTTTTAATTACGTTTGTATTATTTCACAAAAAAAGAGCCCATAAATGTGATTCCTTCACATGTTATAGGCTCTGCGTCTTATCGTCTGGCTCTTGCATAATTGAGATATTTAGTTGTTTTACATTAATGATTGCTTCCTGTTTACATTTGGGGCAAAATAATGGAAAATTCTCCAGCACTGTATCTTCTCGTACCTTAACCCTTGTTTTGCTGGCACAGAACGGACATAGAATCCATTGATCATTACTCACTTTATCACACCTTTCAATTATTATTTTGGATTAGAGTATCATATGCATATATACTCTCATTTTCATTCGAATATTTTTAAGTAGGTTTTTGACACTCTCATCGTATTTAGCCAATAGTGAAACAATACGGTTTTAGAATTTATCATGTGATTTATTAGTCGACTTTTTAATGGCCTTGCTCACCTCTTGGTTAACGGATTCTTGATAGGTGTCAGCAAAAGTTTTTGAATCTTTAATCAGATCATCACAAAAAGCAGCCACATCATTTCCCACCACTTCAAGGACACCTTTCCCAAAGTTTGCTCCCTCTTCAAAAAGCTCTAAAATCCCTGAGAGTACTCCTTGTGCTCCAGTAAGATCGGCAGGACCAACCTTAAAGAGATATTTTTGAATCTCCTTATATACAATCTGATAATCTTTTGGTAACTCTTTGACACGTGCTACGTGTGCTCGCCACTCTTTTTTCCCTTGAAGGATATCTTTTATACTCATCTTTCCTCCTGTTTACTTAGCTTTTTAGCTATATTATGGTTAAGCTGTTTGCGCCACTTGTCGCGATAAGACTTAGCCCCTTCTTCTCCAGCTAAAGCTAAGCAGAAGCCTTTGATATCATCCCCTAAGACTTCCTCTATACTTTCTCCGTCAGCTGCTGTATCTTCCAGAAGACTAAGAACACCTTCCAGTATTGGCATTAGGTTACGTCCAGAAAAATCTGCGTAGGCCCATAGGTTATTTTTAATATCTTCCCATGCATCTTGATAGTCAGGCGGTAGCTTCTTAGCCCGTATTTCAAAAGCATTTAAATCTTTTGTCATATCATTACCAGTGATTTTATCCCAAAAATTCATTATTTTTCTCCCTTAACTGATTCAATCTTGTCTCAACAAAACTCCATTTTTCCCAAAACTTTTTAAGTTCCTCCCGGCCACTATCATTGAGGGTAAAAAATTTGCGTGGAGGTCCTAGCTCTGATGACTTTTTTGTAATTTCAACCAGCTTGTTTTTCTCAAGTCGTACCAATATGGTATAAACTGTGCCATCAACAACATCTGAAAACCCTAGTGCATTGAGCCTTTTCGTAATCTCGTAACCATATATTTCTTCATGGCTGATGATTTCAAGGACACAACCTTCAAGCACACCTTTCAGCATTTCAGTTATATTTTCCAAATAATCTCACCTACTATTCTGTATTACTTACTACCACTATATAGTATTACATAGTAGTGAAATTGTCAACTACTATTTTGATAAATGAATATTATCTATGCATGGAATTTAGAGCTCCATAAATGCCTGTATATATGCATAGACTTTTCGCCTCAGTTGCGAATGTAAAGCAATTCACCACACTGGTATTCCTATTCTGAGAATATGGCTGTACTTTTTAAGACATAGCTAAAATGCGAATATTAAGGAGACATTTTTAATTTTGAACTTTAGGTAAAATACTGATTAAAGGTAAGACGAGTCAGGTTATATATACACGTATATCATTTTACAGCCTTAAACAGAATTAACACTTTCATCATTCCATCTTAAGTACGAGAAAAAGCCCATGAACATGGACTTTTTTCTCGTGCATATGAACGAAATTTTAATAAGAATGAAATATATCTTTTACTGTATTAAATGCTAACTTCTCTCTTCGATAAATGTCTACTATTCCTTTATTATTCTGTGACTTGGGTCTTCCATGAAACCACCCCTTATCCACTCTGCAATCTGAGTACTGCCATATTATTACACCACTTAATTCTTCGTCTGATAGTATGGAATTTAGTTGTTCTGACAAAGCAGTTCTCTGATACTCCTCTGTCCATTTTTCCTGGTTGTTACTACGAAAACCATAGATAGCTCCTGCTCCTATCTCACTAATGAGTAATGGTTTTCCTGCACCCTCTGAACTATTTACAAACTTTTTCAGATTCTCTAAAGATGCATTTACTGTAGTATCATGATACCATCTAGGGTAAATATTAAAGGACACTATATCCACCAAATCCATGCATAAATCTGAACCTATATGAGCCTCCAGACTTGCAAAAGTTACTGGTCGGCTATGATCCAGACTCTTTATTAATTGAAATTGCTTTGCGTAACAGGATCTACCAAACTCTGTATTGCTCACACACTCATTTAAAATCCCCCATACATAAATAGAAGGATGGTTTATATGATTCTCAATCATTTCCTTAATACAATCCGCACTTTGCTTCTCAAAGTTTTTATGCTTCATCTGTGACTCGTTTAACCCTCTCGCATGAGCCTCTTCCCATACAAGTATTCCGTTTTCATCGCATAGGTCAAGAAAACGTTCATCATTTGGATAATGGCAAGTACGAACACAGTTGGCACCTAAAGACTTAATAATCTCTATATCACGATACATTGCTTCAATAGGAATGGCACATCCAAATTCCCCATAATCTTCATGACGGTTTACACCCTTAATTATAACTTTTTCTCCACCAAAAAGGATATCCTTACCCCTTACTTCAATCTCTCGAAAACCAACTCTGTCAATGAGATCGTCCACTATTTCATCTTTATATATAAGCATTGTATTCATCGTGTAAAGTTTCGGATTCTTAAGTGTATAGGGCATTGCAAAAGGAGTTTCAAAGGTTTCTTCTATCCGTGTTTCTGCATTGGGAAGCAGTGTCTTTTCTTTAAAAGAAAGCTTTTCGTCTCCAAGCTTTATCTGCAGGGTAATATCTAACGGCTCATTGGCAAGATTACTCACAGCGGCACTAATTGCTGCAAACCACTTTCCATCTTTCTTTTTGGGGATAAAATGCACCTGTTTTATATATAGGTCGCTGATTTCTTCAATTACCATAGGACGGGTAATCCCACCGTAGGAATAGTAATCATTGCTAACATGCAGTGCGGAATCTTCATGAAATGTGTTGTCCACCTTAACTTCCAATAAATGTTCTCCGTAAGGTATATGCTGTAATAATACACTAAATTCCGTATAAGCATTATAGTGATAACCAACCTGCTTCTTGTCCAAATAAACATGAGCAGTATGGCTTATCCCTTTAAATACGAATCGAATATTACCACCAAATGTTACTTTCTTAGAATATAAGCCCTTCCCTTTATAAGATGCCAGCTTGGGATTACTTTCCCAGCATCCTGGAACAAGCATCTTAAATTCTTCTTGTTTTGTATCCTCGGAATCCAAGATATGAAAATCCCAGATTGGATCAATTGGAATCTCTTTGCGTACATGGTGATTCTGAAATAACCTCGTATTCATCATTTCCTCCTAAATATTATGATTAGTAATACAATCAGTTCAATAGTGCTATCCAGCTGCTGATAAAAAATAATATAATGCTATAGAATCAAAAGATATTTTACCAATAGAATTATTATATTAAATTGCTTTTTTACTATCAATAATCTATAATAAGGACAAACTGATATATTCTAAGGTGGTGGTGATGATATGATTACTATTTTGCGTATGGGTTGCAATACTACTCACGATAACAATTTTACAGTGAATAGACCTGCAGGTTACCAATGGTACCTTCTATTACTGGTTAAATCTCCAGCAATTTTTATAATAGATGGTAAGGAAATAACCACACCTGCCAATACCCTAATCATCTATGATCGGAATACTCCACATGAATACAGAGCAAATGGTGCTGAATACAAAAATGACTGGATACATTTTGAATCTGATTCAGCTATATTTAGTCAGTATCCTCTAACACTTGATACTCCCTTTTATATATCAAATCACTATTATATCTCCGATTTGATACAAAAAGTAGCGAATGAATTCTATTCAAATAATGATTACAGGTACCAAACCATTGAATTGTTAATGGGGATTTTATTCATAAAAGCAAAAGAACAGACGGAATCTACAATATCTCACTTCTTGCATTCTAAAACTCATGAAGATTTAATTGGATTGCGAAGTGAGATATACAGTAATCCACAGAATAACTGGTCTATACCAGTAATGGCTGAAAAATTACATCTTAGTCGCGGTTATTTACAAAATAT
>DALYNO010000317.1:0-5100 GCA_031975295.1 Anaerocolumna sp.
CTTAAATTTTCACAGTCATTCTTATCTATAAAGATATGTTCTGGCCTGTCAATCTGTCTAAATGATTGTGTCATCGGAATCACAAGAATCACAGGACAGTCAGGAATGAAACGGCCACATACAATAGCAGGACGAGAACCAACCATTTTACAATGTTCAGTATCATCTCCCATATTAATTAGTACAATATCACCTTTTTTAACAGGTTCCATAGCTAATGCTCTTTCAATCGTATTTGGCGCTTTATTGTAATTGTTTCCGCTCCCATCACCGTTGCGGAAGACATTGTTATTTCTTGTTGGTCTAGTTATTTCAGAATAGTCTTCATTAAATTCTTCAATCTTCATTTTTTCTCCAATCTGGTCAGCTGGTGAAATCCAGCTGACCCACAAATAATCATTTCTTTATAGTAGCGTAATTGTACAACGATTTTCGATGATGTCCTCATCGCTATCGTCTAAAGCTGATACATCAATACCCTCAGCTTTTCCTTCCAATGCAAATCTTACAAAACCACCATAGCAGCTAATCATAGTAACAAAATCTTCTATGATTTCTGTTTCATCTGAAATCATTGCTTCTGATAATGCAATGATACCTTCAACTTCACAATCATCTATCATATCTAAGCAAGTGGTATAACCTTTCTTACCAATTCCTGTGCCTCCAGTATATTCTGATATAATAGCGACAATTTCATAACCCTGTAGCTTTGACCACTTTATCAAATCATTCTGTAGCTTGCTGTCTAAATCGCTATCTTCGCTTTCACACAAATAAATAATTACACGAATCTTATCCATTTCGTTATCTCCTTCTTCTATTTCATTGACATACTCAACTGCCTCTTTTTCTGTCGGACAGCTAATCACTTTGTTCCCATAAGCGTCAAAAATGACTGTTTCACTACCCATAATCACAATTGAATAGTTAGCAGCCATATTAATACCATTTACTCGCTAATTCCTGAATAACACAGCAATAATTTTCTTTATCCTGGTATAACACCAAATCATCATTCTTTCTGACAAAGATACATGCTCCAAGATTCATCAATTGCAATGCAAATTTTCTTGCTTCATCTGTGTTATTGAAGAAGCTTTCAAGTTTGTCTACAATAATAATATTGCTTTTTCCTGATTTTACTGCCTCCAAAATATTTTTGAGATAATCGCCTTCTGCATTACCCCTAAACTCAACAACAAGATCTCCTTCTACTTCATGAATTCCTGTTCCAACTGTCATATCTACCAGTTGTGTCAATATCAACTTTCCAATTGCTTCTGTTCCTTTGCTTCTAATATATATTGATGCTCTATTCATCGTTTTTTACCTCCATCGTTTATGTAGAGAAATTTGCCGGCGTTGCTTTCTCAAATAAGCTCCTTGCTATCAAGACTCTTATTTCAAAAAGCAAAATGACATGTACCGAAGCAGCTTTCACCACTTCCCTCCTCGCCCACATGTCTGGGAACACAGTAAGTATCTTTGATTAGAAAACATTGCACACGCTGATTACTCAGCTTGCCGGTTATAAGCCTTTGCCCGTAGGAACTGTTTGCCAGCAGCACCCGTACATATCAGTCTTGACCTTGGTTTTATAATGGAAATCACTCCATTTGTCTTGTGAATGGCTCGCTCGTTCCTTACTACATTACATATGCCTTTCGACAGGAACATATTGGCTTAACTCCTTGCTGGATAGCTTTTGCATTCGACCACAATTGTGTAAATTCAAATTGTGTCCTTAGTCTCTTCCGTGGATAATATCCACACCTCCCTCGGCTCCCTTCGTTTTCTTCCCGTTTGCTTAATGAGGCTCCTGTGTTGAATATTCAGTTTTCAAAGTACAGCGGTTTGTGTTTCTTAACCTGTACTTATGATAGAATATTCAACTACCAAATCCCACAAAACGCATTTGGTTATTACGCACGTTTCACCCAATGTATTGGGGATTTATAAAATTAAGCCGTTTCAGGGAAAAATATATTCATGAATTCGATCATTTTTTTCTTATCTATTTGCGATAATTTATTATAACGATTAAGGAAATCATCATCTGAAGGAGCTTGTCCAACACCTTTTACGAGATAATCCAGTGACACTTTAAAAAAATCAGCTACTTTTTCAATATTTTCAAGTTTTACATTGCTGTTACCCGTTTCCATATTAGATATGGTATTGTCTGATACCCCGATTGCTTCTGCTAATTCCGACTGGGACATGCTTTTTAGCTTTCTACATTCACGTATTCTTTCACCTATTTGAAAATTCTTATTATCTGCCACTGGATCACCTCCTTCCTTTCAGATATGGCTTTATTTGTTATATTTCAAAATGATTTCAACTATAATATGACAGATTTTTTGTAAATCAAATTTTCATATATAAAGAAAAACAAAAAAATGCCAGAATAAGAGCTAGTTTTTAACTAACTTCTTACTCTGGCAATTTGCTATCTAACAGCTATAGGATGCAGTTTTAAAACTTGCCCTATAACAGATCTGATTCTTCAGATCTCTATGCTGATGCGTGGCTCAGTAGTCACTGTATATAATTTGCAGCTGCTTTCTTGTAAGCAACAATTCTTTTGCTTCTGTGTTTTTCCGTTACATATTGCAAATTAATTACAGATACTGCCCTGCAACAAGGGCATTTAATCTTTATAATACCTTCTGCCGATGCCCCACAATCAAATAACCTTTTGTTTGAACAGTACGGACAATGTACATGTATTTCCTCCTCTGCTAACTCCACTTTTAACACCTCCACTAAAATATTCGGGGGCTGTTTAACAATTATATGTAACCTTTCCATTGGTTCCTTAGTAGCGATAAAAATATTATAAAACGAACACCTGTTCGTGTCAATTATTATTTATATATCTTTATATACCTTTTATATACTTTGGTAACTTTTTTGTTAACTTTCATCTCATCTAATACATAATATAGTTATCAACGTCCTTGTTGTTTATCTTCTTTAAGTCCTATTATATTACTACCTCCATTTTTCATTGTTATCTTTTTTAAATAAAACTCCCAATGTCGAAAGATATTCTGTAATATTTATTTTTTCAAGTTGTCCGCTATCTGGGAACTTCATTTCAACAAATACTTCTCCCTTTTCTTCCAATGATATATCGAATACTCTTTCCGGTTTTCTGTTTTTGCATTTTACAATTACTCTGTTCATACTCCGCCTTTCTTTACGCATTTTACGCGTTTTTGCGTAATCACTATTGCTATTTTAGCTGACTTTAATTTTTCAGCCAGCCTAAATAATCATTTTTATGGTTTGATTTTTATATTGTTCTTTGGTAATGCATAAATTACTTTTTTTCATTCTAATAATTGCTGCTTGTTTTGAAACTCCATACACTTCTGATATTGCTTGAGGAAGTATCTTTTCTGCAAGTATATGATGCTGATAGTCTTCATCTGAAATAACAAATCCCTCACTAAGACCTTGTAGTTTAAGCATCTCATTTACAAATGGAACAAATGTCTTTAACGGCATTGCTACCGAAGCGGCAAAATAATCTGCTTGATGTTCTCTCCAATCTTCTGCTGTTTTCATTGTTCTACAGGATTGTTTCATATCAAAATCCTCTATAAATCCTTTTCTACAACACACAATTTGCTTAAAAGCTAATTCTTCAAATAGTGTAAATTGTCCTTCACAATATGAATATACCTCTGGATGCATCCATAAATGGCCTCCTTCATGTAATCCTGTAAATAATGAAAATCCCTCACAAGATTCTTCTAGCATCTCACTATCTAAGATAATCGTCCTTGCCGAAATAGTTCTTTCGGATATACCTGAATTTTCTCTTTCAAATACTTTTATCTTTTGATTATTAAAAGCTGTCATTCCATATATCGGGCTAGCGGGATTATCATTGTATATGTAATGGCTTTCAACATTTGCTCCTAAATAAGATTCAAGAAAATGCATATAATTTATCATTGATGGTTCCAACAATAATTGTGGCTTATAATCTCTCAATAAAACTTCTGTCATTTCTTCAATTTCACAGTCCTTAAGAATAGGTGTATTTCTATTATTCCGGTCCACTTTACTACAACGAAATTCTATCATTCTCCATTCTCCTTGTCTTCCATTTCTCTAATAAATCGTTTCCAATCTGATTCTTTTATTACTCCAGCATTAGACTTACGAAGTGCTAGCCTTGCCATTTCGCCAATCTTACCGTACATCATAATATCCTCTAAGTCTGATGGAATTTCTCCTGTATCACGAGCCGCAAGATCATACATAGTGGACTTTTCTTCAACAGACAATTTTAAATAACCAGCAAACTGTTCTATTTTATCCGCATCAAATGGTTTTCTTCTATTATTTTCAATATCACTAAGTAAGCTGAGTGATATACTTAGTTCGAATGATATATCTTTTAGAGTTAACTCTCTTGAGTCCTTTTGACGTTTACTTTTAATAAAATCACCAAATCTCATATTTTTTTCATTCATTTCTTTTTCTCCTTATAATCATTTTACTAATTACGCCAACTTGCGTAAATTATAACAAATAAAAATCTCCGTGTCAACAGAGATTTTTATTTATCAAATTATAATTAACACACTACCGAATTTTCTGTAAGATACATATAAGACTGTGGTGCAATCTTAACGCCTATTTTATCCAAAGACTGAGGTTTATCATATTTAAAAACCTCACCTAACTTATATGCAACCGCTGTTTCTCTTCCTTCATAGTATTGATCAAAAGAATCCTTTGTTATTCCCGATTTTTTTTCTGTCATCTTCCACAGTTTCTCTTTATCCATCTCAATAATATCTAATACTTCCACTTCTCCTACAATTAACTTTACTGGATAAGTCGAATAAATTACAATCTTATCAACTTTTCTTTTACATAAGATTTTCCTAAACTCGTATGTTTTACTGCCTTGCAGGATATTTTCAACATGTTCTGGATTAATCGATAATAACATTTTGCACATTTGTGTCACCCATTTCTAATATTTTTATAAAGTCTTCTTTGCTGTAATCTATATTATAAGGATGTGCTGGAAACAGACCATTACTATACAATGTTTTATGGTTAACATTA
>DALYNO010000318.1:0-5098 GCA_031975295.1 Anaerocolumna sp.
ATTCAATATGGGACAGTGATATCAATTTATACAAGTTAACCCGTCCAACATCACTGGTAGCTAATATAATAGCATGATAAGTTGGCAGTTTTTTAATTGCATCAGCTGTTAATTTACTTAATGAATTGATTTCATCAACAGTATGTATTTCCTTTTCTTTTAACATATCCAAAAATCTTAGAAATATCTCTGCTGTAGCCCCAGCATCATCCACTGCACGGTGATGATTTTCAAGGGAAATACCAAGGGCTTTGGCAACTACATTTAACTTATATCTACTTAACTGTGGTAGAAGGACACGTGCCATACCTACAGTATCAATTACTGTAAAATCAGTGGTAATTCCAATATCCTCAGCTTTTTTATGAATAAAGCTCACATCAAAGGAAGCATTATGAGCCACTAAAGTACAATCTCTTACAAAGTCAAGAAACTGAGGCAGGATTACATCAATAGTAGGATAATCTAATACCATATCATCCTTAATACCTGTTAACTCTTCAATTTCAAAAGGAATGGGTATTTCAGGATTGATAAAAGTGCTGAATTTATCTACAATCACTCCTGCTTTTACTTTAACAGCACCAATTTCAATAATCCTGTCTTTTACCGGACCAAAACCGGTAGTTTCTATATCAAATACGACAAACTCTTCCTCTAAAGATTGTCCTTTGGAATTTACTACAATTTCCTTTAGATCATCAACCAGATAGGCCTCTACACCATAAATTATTTTAAATTCCTTTAATCTATCCCACTCAGATTCCGGATAATCTCTTTTACTAAGGGTATGATTAGCTTCTGGAAAAGACTGTACCACTCCATGGTCTGTAATAGCCACTGCTTTATGCCCCCATTCAAAAGCTCTTTTTACTAAATCTTTTACATCCACTACTGCATCCATATCACTCATCATGGTGTGGGCATGAAGTTCCACTCTTTTCTCAGGACTATAATCCATTTTCTTTGTTGTAAAGTCAGGTATTGTCTTAATACCTACAATAGAGCCAATGGTTACTTCTCTATCATACTTATCCATAAGCGCCATACCTTTAAGTTTAATAAACTTACCTTTTTTAATTACACTTAAAATATCAGCTACTTCTTCTGTCTTTAGGAATAATTTTCCCTGAATAGAATCTGTGAAATCAGAAAATGTAAATATTACAATGGTTTTTTCATTTCTTAGTTCTCTGGATTCAACATTTAATATTTTCCCTCTAAGTACTACTTCTCCAATTTCATCCTGCACCTCTGAAATAGGCATAGCTTCCCCCTCAAACCCCTTACCATAAATTGTATCTGGATCCTGAATGGTTTTTTTATAATTGTATTTGCCTTTTTCGAAGGTATTTTTATTCTTTTTGTCCTCAAATTTATCTTTTGCAGGGGTTGTTTTAGGTTTAATTTCAGTTGATTGTTCTACTTCCTGTGTTATGATTGGTGGCATTTCTTCATAACTGCTGTCAGAATCTGTAGCATTATAAGCACTGCCCTCTTTAACGCCTGCTGCCTTTACAAATTCATAATCCTCAGCACTTGTCTCTATTTGCGCAGCTTCATAATATTCAAAACGAATATTAACCTCATAATGAAATCTCTCCCGAAAAATATCCCCTAAATATCTGGTAATCTCCACGGCAAGTTTTCTGACAAGAAAGTTTTCTTCTGCACGGAAAGTCATTACATTGTCTTTAAAAGATATTTCTGACAATTCAAAAACATTATATTCTAATATACTTTTTTCTCTAAACTCTTCTAATATACTATCTTTATAGATTGCAAACAATTTCTCCGGTGTATACTGAGCAGATAAAATATAATTATCCTTTAGTATTAAATAATTGGGAGTTCCAGCAAAAAGTTGCCTCTTTAACTGGTATTCCATTTTTTTTATGACAGGTCTTTGCATCAATCTGGTACTTTGGATATAAACCTTAATCTCTGCTCTAAGCTTAGACACGGATACTTTTTCTACCATTACTTCTCTAAACTGGCTCTCTAATTCCCTTGGCAGACTATTTAACTGGTCAAAAACCTCAAAAAAAAGCATACCCATACTAATTCCTCCATGCTCCACTTAAGCACAAATATGGGTGTAAATTATATGGAACATAATTTACACCAGCTCCCATGAGCCGCCCATAGGTGGTACTCCCATTAAGGAGTGAAACTATATTCACACCGCCTACTTCTTTTCATCCATATTTTGTTTCATTAATAGTATCTCATCTCTTAACGCAGTAAGTAATTCTGATTCAGGAACTTTTCTAATTACTTTTCCTTTTTTAATTAGAATGCCTTCACCATGTCCACCTGCAATACCAATATCTGCTTCTCTGGCTTCTCCCGGTCCATTCACTGCACATCCCATAACAGCAACTTTAATGTCTAAATCAATATCGCTGATCATATTTTCCACATCACTAGCTAAGGAAATCAAATCAATCTGGGTTCTGCCGCACGTAGGACAAGAAACCAACTCAATTCCACCTTTTCTAAGTCCTAAGGTTCTAAGAATTAATTTAGCGGACTTAATTTCCTCTAGAGGGCTTCCAGTTAAAGATACTCTGATTGTATCTCCTATACCCTGATGAAGCATAATACCAAGTCCAATGGCAGATTTTATATTACCAGAATAAATGGTACCAGATTCTGTGATACCTACATGAAGAGGATATTCTGTCTTAGCAGAAATAATCTCATGAGCTTTGATACACATAAGAATATCAGAGGATTTAATACTAATTACCATATTATTATATCCCAAGTCCTCAATTAATCTAACTTTATCCAAGGCACTCTCTACAATTCCTTCCGCAGTCACACCCTGATATTTTTCCACCAATTCTTTCTCTAAGGAGCCACTATTCACACCTACCCGAATCGGTATGTTTCGCTCCTTGGCCGCATAAACTACTGCTTTTAACCTATCCTCACCACCAATATTTCCAGGATTAATTCGTATTTTATCTGCACCGTTTTCTATAGCCGCTATAGCAAGCCGGTAATCAAAATGAATATCCGCAACCAATGGAATATGAATGGCTTTCTTAATTTCCTGAAAAGCTAAAGCTGCCTCCATAGTTGGTACTGCGCATCTTATAATATCACAGCCTGCCGCTTCCAAGGACAAAATCTGCTCTACAGTTCCTTTTATATCTTCTGTCTTCGTATTTGTCATAGACTGTATTAATATGGGGTTTCCACCCCCAATAACTTTATTACCAATTTGAATTACTTTCGTTTTATCTCTCATAATTTGTCTCCATGTTTTATAATACGTGCTGGGCTTGCATTCATTTTAAGAATGCAAATCTCTGTGTGAACGTATTTAATTCACACTTAGCTCTATCATATAGCAACTGTTATGCTGCTTTCTAAGTATAAAAATATATGAAACTTGTAACTTCCCATGTAGGAAAGAGTGTCAAAAGGCAAATTAAAATTCCAAAAGGAATCTGCTTTTTAAAACTCCAATCACCATAGGCGTTTGCAATACAGGATATATTATAGAATTTATCTTATCATTTATATGAATTTTCAAACTTCGAAATTGCCCGATAGGGCATGATATCTCAAAAAAATTGTACCAGTTACATTATAAAAAAAATGCAGTTTAATAGTAAGCAATTTCTATTATTATACCACAAAGAAAAGAATTGGGACAAAAAAATTAAAAATTTTATAAATTGGTGCCTAAAATGGTGAATTGGTAAATATTCCAAACGCTTGAGACTTAAAAAATGTTACTCAAGTCATTAAACATAACAAATACCATCAAAATCATCAATCCTACAAAACCAATCATATGGATAATGCCTTCTTTGGATTGGTTTACCGGCTTACCTCTAAATACCTCTAAAATCAAGAAAATAAGCCTTCCTCCATCGAGAGCAGGAATTGGTAATAAATTCATTACTCCTAGATTTCCACTTAATAAAATACTAATAAAAACAAGATTGATAAAGACCGTTAGAGCTCCTTCACTTTTACTTGATTCATAAGCGTTACCAATAAGATTAACAATTCCAACTGGACCAGCCATTTCATTTCTATTAACATTTCCACTTATTAAATGTTGTAAGGTTTCTACTGTGGAAACTATTAAATATTTAACTTCTAAAGCACTGTATTTCACAACTCCTATTCCATCTGTTTTCTCTCTAATACCATTTACAGCAAAACCTGGTTGATATAATACATATGGTATTGGAGTAACTTCAATTGTATTTTCCACACCAGTTCTTATATAGGTTAGTCTAACTGATTCTCCAGTGAGTGGATTTTTCTCCATATAAGCAGCCAGTTCTTCACCTGTATTAATCTTAACTCCATTTATCTTAGTAATTACATCATCATTGGTTAATCCAGCCTCAGATAGCGGAAGATTCTCAGAAATTACAAAGTCTTCAGCTAATGTAGTATCATTGTAATCTAGACCAATACGATATACTTTTTCAGTGAAAGGTCTAACAGAAGCATGTTGCTTTTTGCCGTTTCTAATATAAGATATCTGTATGTCCTTTGCATTGAAAGGATTAAAATAAAAATACATATTGAAATCCCTTGCATTATCTATATGTGATCCGTTTACTTCCACTATTAAATCCCCTGCTCTTAGTCCCGCTTTATATCCAGCTGAACCATTTTCAACTGTGTAAATTTTAGCTGGATCATAGCCAATTATTCCGATTAAAATCATTGCTAGAATAAATGCAAGAATAAAGTTAAAAATTGGTCCAGCAAGAGTTACAGAAATTCTTGAAGAAACGCTCTTCTTATTAAAAGCTCTATCATCTTCAATAAATTCATCTTCCCCAAGCATCATGCAAGAACCACCTATCGGTAAAATCTTCCATGAGTATATTGTAGCATCCTTCCATTCCTCCAGATGTTCAACATCATGTTGAGATAGTAGGAATCTTGGTTTATATCTATTCTCTGTTTTAACTAATGATAATAATCTTAGGCCCATACCTACTGAGAATTCTTTTACACATATTCCATTCTTTTTTGCCAATAAAAAATGTCCCAATTCATGAATTACAATAATCATAGTAAATATTAATATAGCAATTAGAATCTTCAAATGTAC
>DALYNO010000319.1:0-5093 GCA_031975295.1 Anaerocolumna sp.
TTAAAGCCAGCAATTAGTGTGAGGCTTTTAACTTCCTCCATATGTTCTGAAAAATAATCAATAACTCCTTTGACTGGAGACAGTCCAGTTCCACCAGCTATAATTACAAGTTCTTTCCCTTTGTACGCATTTACATCAAAACCATTACCATAGGGACCACGTAGAAAGAGGGCATCCCCTTCATAATACTCAAATATTTCATCCGTTACTTTTCCAACACGACGAATGGTTAAATCAACATAGTCTTCACCAATTCCACTAACACTGATTGGTGCTTCCCCAAATTTAGGTATGGATACTTCAAAAAACTGCCCGGGCTTTACCTCACCTGTATAGGTCATACGAAAGGTATATTCTATATCAGTATGTTTGATTACTTTCTTTATTTTAGATAAGAAAGGAATATATTCATTTGTTATCATGCGCATCTACCTCCTTCATGCCTTCTTCTAACTTATTGATACATGCGGAAAAAGAGATATATTCAGGGCACACATCGTCACATCTGCCACAACCTACACACATATGATATCCGAAACGTTTCTTATAATCATAGACTTTGTGGAGGACTTTAAATCGCATTCTCTGCCCATTTTTAATACGGTAAGAGCCACCACCTGCGACCTGGGTAAACCCATCCACCATACATGAAGCCCAGACTCTGCGTCGTTCACCTGCTTTTTTATTATCTGTGTAAAATATGTCCTGCATGGTAAAACATGTACAGGTAGGACAGACAAAGTTACACCTGCCACAATTTATACATCTGGAATCATATTCCTCCCAAATCTTTGATTTCATAATATCAAGTGATAAATTATCTGGGATATTAACTTTAGTTTCATTCTCAGTAACATAAGAAGGTGTTACCAAAACCTCATTTATGGTAGGCTTTATAAAAAAGTCCTCCCATTCTTTACATTGGTTATCTATATAATAGCTGCCATTTTTATATTCCAGACTAGCGTCATAGGAATGGGAACGATTTGTTCCCATATCTACACAAAAACAACTTTCAAAAGATTTCTCACAACCAAGTAAAATGAATTTCACTTTACTTCTGAGGGTATTGTAATAATAATCAGGTGCACCATTTCTAAGGTAGATTTCGTCTAAACGTTTTACACTGTGTAAATCACAACTTCTTAAGAATATAATAGCACCTTTTTTAGGTGAATCAGCTTCTTTTACGGAATCTTCAGTATAATAAAATAGTGTTTGAGAAATTGGTATAAGAATTTCTTTATATGAAAAATCAGATTTTCGTTGAAATTCAATCTCATTTACATTTTTAATTTTGCCATAACGAATAGAATCTGTATCAGAGTAAGCACCTGCTCCTTTATAAACCATAGGAGCATATATAATATATTCCTTTTCCCACTCTGTAAAGATATTCTTCATATCTTGTTCTGTCATAGAGTAACCCATTTCTTATGCCTCCTTTTTACCTGAAATTATATAATAGGGAAGTGCAACAAATAGAATACCACCTACCATGTTGCCTAATGTAACTGTAAGTATGTTATAAAAATAACCAGAAAGACTAATTGCAGCCTCAAAAGGTGCAAAAAGACTGATGGATAACAATGTCATATTAGCAATGCTATGTTCAAAACTACTGGTTATAAATGCAAATAGGCACCAGAAAATCATAATAAGCTTACCACTTTCTGATTTAAGACGAAAACTACACCAAATAGCCAGACAAACAAGTATATTGCAAAGTATGCCTCTAACAAAAAGCGGAACAAAGGGTAGACTCATTTTAGCAGCAGAAGCAGTGGCAATAAATTCTCCAATTGGTCCATTGGCCAGACCTGCTTTATAAAACAACCAGGCCAAAATAAAAGACCCAAGCCAGTTACCTATGAGACAAACCATCCAAACTTTTAATACCTCTGTAAATGACACTGCTTTGGAGAAAAGACCTGCGCTCATTACCATATTGTTACCTGTAAAAAGTTCTGAACCTGCCATTATTACTAAACTCAAGGCGATACCAAAACAGGCTCCCATTATTATCTTGGCAAAAGGGTAACCGGTTAAAATTCCACCTATGCTAAAGATCAACAGAATACCAAAACCAACAAACATTCCTGCCATCATAGAAGCTACAAAAAATCTTAATGGACTACGTTTCACAAATGCCGCCTTGTTCTTAGATGCATTTACTACTGATAAAAAATCCTCCAAAAACATAATATACCTCTTCCTTTTTAGATTTTATTACCATCGTTCTTACAATTGCTTGGTAATAATTTAGAATACTTATTTTAACTAAGTTAAAATTATTAACTATGTTAAAATTATTAACTATGTTAAAATTATATCAAACAAAACGAAAAACTGCTGTGATAATAATCACGGCAGTTTAAAATATTCCATTAATTTATTCGGATCTGGGATAATAAAACGATTTTTTTGATAGATAACAAGATGTTGTTCTGTAAGTACTTTTAAATGTCTTGATACAGTTTCTCGCTTGGCGCCAACTAAATTAGCAAGATACGTAATCGTAAGATCCATATTAATACAGGTTCCTTCTTTGCAGGAAACTCCATAATCAGTTGCTAATTTCCAGAGTTTGGCGGCTATTTTTTTATCTAATCTAATTGAACCAGAAGTGTTCTTAAGCTGTCTATACAATCGTCTGATTTTTAACGCCATAGAATCTAAAATTGCTTTCGTTAGCTCAAAATCTTGCTCCATAATGGACAAAAGCTTCTCTTTGGGAAAGCAGAGAATAAGTCCATCTGATATTACTTCACAATTTTCTGAAGCAGGTAAATCCTGAAGAATTACCTCATTCACCATAAGCCCTTTACCAAGGACATATATAACCTTCTTCTCACCATCGTTACTAATCTTGTAAATAGAAACCATACCTTCAATTACGATATATATGGTATTCACTATCTCTTTATCTAAGAATAAATGATCATCTTTTGATACTTTAATTAATCTCCCACAGGTATAAAGAGCAGCTATGGTTTTGGGCTTAATATTTTGAAGTATTTTAACAGTTGCAAAGGATTCCGATAGGTTCAGATTGCTACACCTTCTTTCTACTGAAGTACTTTTTATTCACTATTGTATCTTTTTATGGAGCAGAAGTCTATATGTTATCTATGAAAGTATCGTAAATAAATGGTTACAGATCCATTACATATCAAAAAATATGTATTGAAGTTCATTAACTATATGAAATATTTGGGTAATGTAAACTTTTTGTATATTTATTTGCATCTTATCTGATATAATGCAAGAGTACAAAAAAATAGAAAATAACATTAGTATATTATACACACTAGAATTGCAAAGCTTATCATTAATAATGTAAGAATAGAGGAATGACATAATGTTAAATAAAGCAGAGATACTTTTAAGACCTTACAAAAAAGATGACCTAATAGAATTAGCAGATTTATTTTTTAATACTGTTCACAATATCGCATGTAAAGATTATAACGAAAAAGAGTTAAATGCTTGGGCCTCTGGAAACATAGACTTACAGGATTGGGATCATACTTTAAGTGGTAATTATTCAATTGTTGCTCAATTCCATGATAAAATTGTTGGATTTGGAGATATCAATGGTAATTATTTAAATAGACTTTATGTCCATGAAGAATATCAAGGAATGGGTATAGCTACAGTAATAACTGAGGATTTAGAAGACTACGCCCTTAATCATGGTAATAAACTAATTGAAGTTCATGCCTCTATTACAGCAAAACCCTATTTTGAACATCGGAATTATTCTGTAGTAAAAGAACAGCAAGTCGTTAGAAATGGTATAGCTATTACGAATTATGTTATGTCTAAAAACATATTCCACTAAAATATAATTACAGAATAATTCGTGGTAGAGAATACTATATAATCATGTTTGGAATTGTCTTTGTTACATTTGTTTTGTATAATGTTGGAAAGTTAACAACATTATACTAATAAAGGAGTAGCGTTTATATGGCTTTTAACTGGATAAAACCAAAGGATTACACAATGGATACTTTTTTGTTATTCGACAGATGGATTATTAAGGATATTATGAAGGAATCTATGGGAGAACATTATGTAAAAGAAGATTATCTGTCAGACATGAGGAAAGCATTAAAAAGATATCCCTATGTAGTTCATTATTGCAAAATAAAAGCACCTGAATGTACTGAATTTATTGATAAAATACGGTTATCTATGGAAATGGATTTTACAGAGGAAGAGATGTGCCGGGCAGAGGAAGCAATACTTGACTTCCTAGATTCCTATGTGGTGTATGTATACCCTGAGGTTATGAATCAGGTTAATTACATAAGAAATTGGAAGGCTGAAACTCTATATGACTTAGTTGATCTTAACAATAAAATAGTATTGGATGTCGGCGCTGGAACTGGAAGATTGACTTTTGCTGCGGCAAGGAAAGCTACAAGAGTATATGCAAGTGAGCCCTGCGATAGGTTACGAGAATACCTAAGAGATCGAATCAAAAGTGAACACCTTACTCATGTAAAAGTTCTGGATGGAGTTGTAATGAATCTACCCTATGAAGATTCTACTTTTGATGTAGTATTATCAGGACATGTTATTGGTGATTTTTATGAAGAGGAACTGGAAGAATTAACCAGAGTTACCAGAAACGGTGGTTGGATTGTATGCTGTAATGGAGATGATGAATTCAAAAGACTTAGTCCTGATAAGGAGCTTGTGAATAGGGGATTTGAGTTCTTTAGACATGAAAGTATTGAAGGTGGTATTATTTATAACTATAGAAAATTAGTTGTTAAATAGATTTGTTTATACTTCCTGCTGTCAAAAGTTATGGACAGCAGGGTAATCTAAAATACTTATTTTTATTCTATCTCGTTTGTACTACTTTTAACTGGATGTCTTATAACAGTCTTTAATTTAGCAGCTGCAGTTTTGCGTGGGTCGGATAGGTATATTTCATGGTGTTTCCTTATGTTTGTAAAATCATAAAAAAGATTATGATCCTTGATATATTGATCCATTTTATCTACTGTTATTTGTTCTTCATCAAAACTACCATAATGCATGCAATGGACACATAATCCTTCGGAGAATGATACTAA
>DALYNO010000320.1:0-5092 GCA_031975295.1 Anaerocolumna sp.
GCAATTCTGTAGATGTATCACCTGGTACGGCAGTGACTTCTTTATATGTAAACTCATTGGCATTTGCCAGTAGTTTTTTACTAGTTGCTAAAAACATTATACTAAATAAAAGCATAATGAATAAGTATTTTCGTTTCATATCATTTTCTCCTTTTGTTAAAACATGATGCAGGACCTGGTTATCCAACTAACATCTTATGAATGAAGCTATGTAATAGCTGTTCGAATGAACAAATTACAGTTTACATGAAATTTACCTCTATGTAAATAAGTTAGAAATGTTTTGTTAAGGTATATATTTCCTACGGGTAGTAAAAGCGGTAATTAATTTAGGATAAAAACATCAATATATACGTATATGTGGGAGGATTTATAATAGGATTCACGTATTTTCAATGGTAATTATTGCTTTAAATAATTATGTAAGCAGAGAGAAAAAATAATAATGCAAACTGCTGTAAAGAAGAATTAAATTAACAAAATAATTGGCATAATGTCTATTTACAAAATGATACCAAAGCAGTTATAATTAAATCAGAAACAAAACAAGAAAATACAACTCAAAACAACATATAGAATAGTTTGTATTAGTTGGATTGATAAAACTGAAATAAAAAAAGCGTAATATAGAATGGAAAGGATAAGTATAAGAGTGAAATTTTCCTTATACAGGATAATAATATGAAGGTGTTAGATACTAAATTTGTCAAAGGATTTATTAAAATGGCTGATGATGGATTTTTACAAGGATGGCATGAGAGAAATGGTGGTAATTTATCCTATCGTTTAAAAGAGGAAGAAGTGGAAGAGGTAAGACCTAGATTAAATAATAACAGTGAATGGAAAGCAATCGGAACAAGCGTACCTAATCTTTCAGGAGAATTCTTTTTAGTAACAGGAAGTGGTAAATATTTTAGAAATATCATTGTTGATCCAGAAGTGTGTATAGCCATTATTGAATTAGACAGCTTAGGTGAGAACTACAGAATTAGATGGGGACTTGTAGAAGGAGGCACTCCTACTAGTGAATTAGCAACTCATTTAATGAATCATGAAGTGAAGAAGTTGGCCACTGATGGTAGACATAGAGTAATCTATCATGCACATACTACTAATATTATATCTTTAACTTTTGTTCTTCCATTATCTGATACTGTATTTACAAGAGAACTGTGGGAAGCTGCAACAGAATGCCCTGTAGTATTTCCAGCCGGTGTAGGAGTTGTAGGCTGGATGGTTCCAGGCGGTAGAGCCATTGCAGTTGCAACCAGTGAACTGATGAAAAAATATGATGTTGCTATTTGGGCACATCATGGCATGTTTTGTTCTGGAGAAGATTTTGACTTAACATTTGGATTGATGCACACAGTTGAAAAATCTGCAGAAATATTAGTAAAAGTATTTTCAATGAGCCCAAATAAAAGACAGACAATAACTCCACAAAATTTTAGAGATTTAGCTGTTGATTTTAAGGTGAATCTTCCAGAAGAGTTTTTATATGAGAAATCCAATATTATAAATGATTAAGTAATCTCTAAGGAAGGGGTTAAACAATAAATTAGTTACCATTATTTAAACACTTAGATGAAAGACAAGGAATTGTTATATACAAAAAAGGTGCAGCTATATAAAAAGTAGCGGCACCTTTTTTAATGTTACAATAGTTATGGAAAACGTATGATTCTATTATTTAGCAGTAGAAAGTTTTTTGGCGGAGTAGTTCTTCCAGCTAACCCATAATGGACCAGCTATGCAAATTGTGGAGTAACAACCACTTACAGCACCAATCGCCATAGGAAGTGCAAAGCTTTGAATTGACTCAATACTATTATAAGATGCCAATACATAAACCAAAGATACACTTAAAAATACAGCGATATTTGTATTAACAGATCTGGTTATGGATTGTGAAATGGATAAATCAGTAATTACTTGTACAGATGTTGTTGGATGTAGTCGTGTATTTTCACGGATACGGTCATAAATTACGATTGTATCATTTACAGAGTAACCGATAATACTTAATGTTACAGCAACAAAAGAATCGCCGATTGGTATTCCAAATATTACACAGGTAAAAAATACAACTAAACAGTCATGGAACAAGGCAACGAGAGCCATAACACCAGCTGATAAACCACCAATTCTGCTAAAACGAATCCATACATAAATCATTACAAGTACAGCAGAAAGAGCGATTGCAATAATTCCGTTACGAAGGAATTTCTGACCAAAGAAGGGCTCTACCATGGAAGAAGAGGATAGCTCAAATTTAGCATCAGGAAATTTAGCTTTTAAGGCATCATCAAAAGTTAATTGATCTTTGGCATCTACACCATAGTTTCCTGCAATATTTATGATTAACATTTTTTCATTTGTAGAAAGATCTTCTGTTAATTGCGTTGTAATTGGTCTGTTTAGTAGATTTGTTGCTTCATCAGCAACTGCATCTGCATTTAATTCACCTGCATAAGTATATTTTAATAATGCACCACCTTTAAATTGGATATCCAATTCTACTCCTTTGATAAACAGGGAGATAATACCGATTAACATAATGGATATGGATATAGCAAAGAATATATATCTTTTTTTATAAAAAGGAATTATTTGATTGTTGTTACTCATAATGTTCTCCTCCTGGATATACATTTATAAAATACTGGTTTGCGCAGGGTGTCGAATTCGCTTAAAGAATGAATCATAAGACGAGAAGCAACTACACCGGCAACAAAGTTAAAGAAAATACCTGTTAATAATGAATATGCAAAGGAGAGAAGTGTTCCTGAACCAAATATCCTTAAAATTACACCTACGATTAATACAGTAATATTACCATCGAATACGGAAGAAAAGGCTTCTTTGAAACCTGTTGTAATAGCAGAACGTATGGTTTTTCCAGATTTAATCTCTTCATTTATACGTTCGGAAATAATTACGTTAGCATCTACACCCATACCGATGGATAAAATAATACCTGCAATACCAGTTAATGTAAGCGTCATTTGAGGTATGGAAAGGGCAAGTATCTGTCCGGAAATCTGAATGAGCAGAGATATACATGCTACAAAGCCTGGCAGACGGTAATATAGCATTAATAGAATACAGATAATACCAAAAGCTAAAATACCCGCTTGAATCATAACTTCTAAAGCACCGGAACCAAGAGTTGGACTGATAGTTTGGTGATTTTTAGTTATCATAGAGAAAGGTAAACTACCTGAGTTGATTTTATCAGATAAATCTTTTGCTGAATCATAGGAAAAGTTTCCGCTAATTTGTGCTTTACCACTTGGAATAGGCTCATCAACACGTGCAGACTGAATTAAAGTTTCATCCATGTAAATGCTAATGTTTTTACCAACTAATTTAGTTGTAGCTTCACGGAATAATTTGGTTCCTTCTTCATCGAAAGTTAAGCCAACTACGTAAGCACCATTATTTTTATTAACTTCTGGGGTACTATTGCTTACATGAGAGCCTTCTAATAATACATTACCCTGATCATCTTTAAATGTAAGAAGTGCAGTCTCACCTAGTTCTGCCATAGCATCTTCTGGATTAAAGTTTGTTTCATCAGCTTTCCAGGGGAAACGAACGATAATATAACCGCTATTTTTTTCAATTGTAACATCACGGTCAAGTATATTTTGCTGGTCAAGTCGAGTTTCAATAATGGTACGAGCTGCTTCTAATTCTTTTGATGTAGGTTTACGGTCCAATCCAGCTGGTTCAAAGGCAGCATCTACGCCACCTTTGATATCAATACCAAATCGTATGTCGGGTGCTCCAGGTATTTTAAAGGTTTTAGAACCCATAGGAATGGAAACACCAAATATTGCTGTATATGTCATTAACAATGCAATAATTAATATTATAAAAAACACTGGTTTTTTACTTTTCATTTTTTATTATCCTTTCGAATTTATATTGCTAAATAAACTTTTGATAAACTTTGGCGGTGCATGTCCACCAAGTGGTATGGAAATAACTGCAATACCTTGTATATAACTAATCAAAATCACTATAAAGGAGTAACTTAAAAACTTGGACAAAGTAAATAAATAGGAATCATAATCAGCATAATTCAAATAAAACCTTTGTAGTTTTATTGGATTTGTGTAATTTGATTTTATAAAATATTTTGAACCAATTTCTTCCTCAATATTCTTGTTGGGCAGATAATAAATATAAGGAAATGGAACAGTTGTTGAAAATTGCCCAGAACCCTTATTTCTGACATTGACGATAAGAGGAGGGAATGATAAGTCTGAGATGATAGGTAATATAAAAAATACTAATAAAACAGGATAACGAATTATTGATTGAATTGCGTTCATAACAGTATTCATATTACCTCCCCAAAGAATTATAATTACTTTAAAACATACACTTTAAACATAACACAAATTGTTGCATTTGTATAGACAAATTTGATATAATCCTGGTATAAAATGACTAAAAAAGATAGATTTGGTAGAAGTAAAAAGGACTGTAATAAAAAGTAATTTTGTAAATATCACAGCGAAATACACAGACAAGTATCCTATATAAATTAATAGCTGAAAGCAGATTTAAATTTGCTTTCAGCTGACTAATTTTTATTTACTTAATGAAAGTTATCTTGTTTAGAAATATTGGATAATGCATCTTCTGCTTTGTCTTGTAAAGCAGGTTCTAAGGAAATATCACCTAAAGCTACAATTCCCACCAGAGAATTTTCTTCTACAATTGGCAATCGTCTGATTTTCTTATCGCTCATAATCCTGGCTACATCATTTACATTCATTTCAGGACTGCCTACTGCTAAGTCCGATGTCATAACATCACACACTTTTTGTTGACTGCAGTCATTTCCAGCTGCAACACAGCGAAGGGTAATATCTCTGTCAGTTACAATACCAAGTAATTGATTATGATCACATACTGGTAGTGATCCTACATTATGCTCTTTCATCAGCCTTGCGGCAGTTTCAATTGAATCAGAAGAACAGACACATGCTACGTTCTTGGACATAATATCTTTTACTTTCATAAATTCACGTATAATCCAATTATCCTCTTAAAGAGGTGATTGGATTATTTTCCTTTC
>DALYNO010000321.1:0-5076 GCA_031975295.1 Anaerocolumna sp.
ACAGAATTCTAATATAATCTATTGTGACACATTAATAATTATTGAGGCATCCTTAGAAACAGATTTTAGTTATATGGAAGAGACTAATTTTCAGATAATTAAAATAAAAGAGTACAAGACAAACAAGCATGTTTTTATAGAATTAAAGAATAAATAGTTTATTCAAATTGTGGACATGCCTAGAACTTATTATCGTGTGATAGTTATTATTTTTCTAATTTCATCATCAGTGAACATATGAAAGTTCATGTGAAATAATAAACATGCACACTTTTATTGAGAAAATATCGCGAAAGTTGCGATAAGATTGGGTATTGGTTGAAAGAAAATTTAAAGATTGAAAGGTATGCCACCATATAATTCTTTCACTCCCTATCATGTGGCAGTAGCAAATCTTTGATTTGTTATCCAATGGGTGTAGAAAATGAGAATAGGAATTTATCCAGGGAGTTTTGATCCAGTTACATTTGGACATTTAGATATTATAGTTAGAGCTTCTAAGTTAGTAGACTGTTTGATTATAGGAGTACTAAAAAATAGCAGTAAGAATCCTTTGTTTACAACGTCAGAAAGAGTTGCGTTATTAAAAGAAACAACGAAGAATATTCCCAATGTTGTGATTGAAGAGTATCAAGGCTTGTTAGTAGATTATGCAGATGAAAAGAAAGCCAATATAATAGTCAGAGGTTTAAGGGCTATTACAGATTTTGAATATGAATTACAGCTGGCACAGACAAACCATAAGTTAAATCCTAGAGTTGATACTGTTTTTCTTACTACAAGTGTCGAATATGCATATTTAAGTTCAAGCACAGTTAGGGAGATTGCAAGTTATGGAGGGAATATAGACCAATTTGTACCTGCCTGTGTTATACAGCCGATTTACAATAAATTTAAGGGATTAAGGAGAAAATGATATGGGCGCTAGTAGGATTGAGCAGTTAATAGAAGATATTTATGAATTCGTAGAAAGCTGTAGAATGCAGCCTCTTTCATCAACAAAAGTAATTGTTCCAAAAGATGAACTATATGATTTGTTAGATGAACTAAGGCTTAGAACTCCCGATGAGATTAAAAGATATCAAAAAATCATTGTAAATCGTGATGCTATTATAGCTGATGCGGAAGAAAAAGCTGCGGTAATCTTAGCAGAAGCAGGCGATAAAGCCCACACTTTATTAGATGAACATGAAATTATGCAACAAGCCTATTATCAGGCCAATGAATTAGTGAATAATGCATCTTTAGAAGCAGAAAGAATTATTTCTGAAGCCAATGATGATGCAAATCAAATCAGACAAGGGGCCCTTAATTATACCAATGAAATGCTCTCAGATGTGGAAAACATTATAGTTAATGCATACGAAAGCAGTAAGTCTAAGTATGAAGGTCTATTAAATGCTTTAAAAGGTAATTTAGATATCGTAATCAATAATAAAATGGAACTTCAACCTCAGCCTGTACAGCAAGAACAACCTACTGTGGCTCAGCAGTCAGAAGAGTATGCAACAGAAGACTTTAATTTTGATGAGAATACATTTCTTGAGGATATAGAATAAATCAGTATTTGGCTAATCTGATAATAAGCAACCGATATAAGAAAGCAAGGATGAGTATCTACATTATGCATGATCTGCATAATAAAGATATGCATCCTTGCTTTCTATTTCATTATTGGGTTATTTGAACAGTTTATTTCACTGTCATAAGGAAATAAAGACAAAGTTCTTGGTAGTCTTAGACTTTCCACTATGCCAGTGGAAATAACATGAAATACAGATAAACCAATCCAAATGCCAGAATCATATGTAATATCTTAACTTTAAAATATGTAAATATAGATAGTTTTGCATTGCTGATTACACTATTGGTCTGTGCCATTCCAGATAATCCTCCAAAAGCTGTAATTGCGGTGATAAGGGCTATTTTGAATTCTGTGGGCATAGTGATTTGACTGAGTTTATTTATACCAGTTGTTATTTCCAATAATCCAATTAATAGGTATTTCAGTAATTCCGAAATACCTTTCATATCTGATATAATTTGAGCTGTAATTGAAAATAATATTACATATCCACCTACTTTTGTAATTACATCAAATCCATCCATAATAGAGGCATCTAATTTGGCAAATTCAAAACGGGGACTATCTTCCTCATAATCTAATCCGGCATCAAGATCTTGAACATTTACCTTAGTCTTTTGAGGGGATAGCAAACGAAACCAAAGCATAGAAGACAGTACAGCACTGATATATAAAATAAGCAATAATGGTACACGTATGTTTGCCATATTAAGTTGGGTAATAGCGATGTAACCCATAACAAACATAGGACTGGCATTGTTACAAAATCCTAATAGATACTGACCTTCTTTTTTTGTAAGGCTTTTGTTAGATACCATATCGCCAATAGATTTAGCGCCAACTGGCATGCCCGAGAGCATTCCCATTAAAACAGGATAGCAGCCACCATAGCTAACACCAAATAGTTTGTGAAAGATGGGATATAATACTTTACTAAGCGGCCTGGTTATTTTTAGTCTGACAATTAAGTTAGATACTATGATAAAAGGACGCAGTGTGGGAAGCAAAGTATTAAACCATAAGAGTAATCCCGATTTGGCGCCCTTAAGGGAGGAAGTAGGAAATAGGAGCAGAAAAGCCAGAAAGATGAGAATTCCAGCCATGGATAATATTCTTTTGTATGATTTCTTTTGTTTTGTGTACCCTAGGGATGATAAACGCATTATCTTCCTCCTAAATTAACATTACTATAATTTATTTAACTTAATTATAGGATATGCCATTTCTAGGCAAGGTATTTCTAGTTCTTTCGAAAATTATATGGTATAATAAACCAATAATTTTTATAAATTTAATTAAGCCTTTTCGGGCAGATTGGAGAATAATATGGAGAGTAAAGTTTTATTAAAAAGAGATCAGATAGATACAAAATACAAATGGGCCATTGAGGATTTATTCCCAAATGACGATGCTTGGAAAAAAGAATTAGAAGATACCAAGGCTTTGATGGAAAAAGTAGATAAGTATAAAGGAAAACTAGGAGACTCCAGTAATGATTTGACAGAATTTTTGAAATTAGAAGATGAGATATCTTATCATATTGAGCGAATTTATGTTTATGCTAATCAGAAATATCATGAAGATACTAGTGTAAGCAAATATCAAGGTTTATCAGACCAGGCCGGAAATCTCTCTGTACTCTTTGATACCAAAACCTCCTTTGTAATACCTGAAATTCTTACTATACCAGAAGATAGACTAAATGTATTTATTACAGAAAATAAGGAACTCAAACAATATGCGTTTTTATTAGAAGAAATTATCAGAAAAAAAGCCCATACCCTAAATGCAGATATGGAAGAAGTCATTGCTGGTACAGGTGAAATGGCAGAATCTCCAAGTAATATCTTTTCTATGTTTAATAATGCAGATATTAAGTTCCCTTCAATTGAAGACGAAAATGGAGAAACGGTGGAAATCACCCATGGCAGATATGGTTCATTTCTTGAGAGTGCAAGTGAAAGAGTGAGAAGAGATGCATTTAAGAATTTATATAGCACATACGCCAAATTTAAAAATACCCTGGCTTCCATTTACAGTGCTAATGTGAAAAAAGATGCTTACTTTGCAAAGGTAAGAAAATATCCTTCCACTATGGCAATGAAATTATTTGGAAGCAACATTCCACTTGAAGTATACACTAATTTGATTAGCTCTGTTCATGATAATCTTCATTTAATGCATAGGTATGTTGCCCTACGTAAAAAATTACTCAATCTCAGTGAACTTCATATGTACGATTTATATACACCGATTGTGAAAGATGCGGATAAAAAAATTGATTTTGAAGAAGCAAAAGATGTAGTTTATAAAGGATTAGAGCCACTGGGTGAAGACTATAGAAAAATTTTACTAGAAGGATTTAATAACAGGTGGATAGATGTATACGAAAATGAAGGTAAGAGAAGCGGAGCATATTCCTGGGGTGCTTATGGTACACATCCCTATGTTTTATTAAATTACCAAAATAATTTAAACAATGTATTTACGCTAGCTCATGAAATGGGTCACGCGTTGCATAGTTATCACTCAGATGAAGCCTTGCCTATAACCTATGCACCCTATAAAATATTTGTTGCAGAGGTTGCATCTACCTGTAATGAAGCACTTCTGATGGAATATTTACTTGACCATACTAAGGAGCGAAAAGAACGAGCATATTTAATAAATTATTTTCTGGAACAGTTTAGAGGAACGTTATTTAGACAGACTATGTTTGCTGAGTTTGAAATGATAACACATCAAATGTCACAGGATGGTGAAGCCTTAACTGCCAGTACCCTTAGTAAAATATATCATGATTTGGTAGTAACCTACCACGGAAAAGACATTGTAATTGACCCCGAAATTGATTTGGAGTGGGCAAGAATACCACATTTTTATACCTCTTTTTATGTATACCAATATGCTACAGGCTATTCTGCGGCAATTGCTTTGTCTAGAAAGATTCTAAAGGAAGGTAAGGAAGCTGCAAATACCTATATAAATAAGTTCCTAAAGGGAGGCAGTTCTAATTATCCAATTGAGTTATTAAAAGCAGCAGGTGTTGATATGAGTACGAAAGAACCTGTTAATAATGCTTTACAACTATTTAAGACTCTGCTTGATGAGATGGAAGAATTAATGATGGAATAGGTTATAAAGAGTCAACATAATTTAGAAAATGTGACTCTTTTAAGAAACGATAACCTAAAACCTGCTATGATCGAAGAAGTATTATAACATGATAACACCTGCAGTATATTCATTAGGAAGCTTATTATGGTATTTATGATAAACAATCTGATTATAAAGGGCAGCTGCAAAAATATCTTTCTCTAGCATTTGTTTACCAAGAGGGGATAATTTATTTGCTGCGGAACCTAATTTGGTTATAACTGGAATCTTCTCGTTTTTTGTGATTTGTCGCAAAAGATGGGAAGATTCCTTTTGAAAGCCTAATACTCTGGCGTATTGTGCAAAACCAGCCATTTTATACTTTTGCATATCTG
>DALYNO010000322.1:0-5018 GCA_031975295.1 Anaerocolumna sp.
CAGTTTTACCTGCTTCTTTTAGTAAATAAAAATTTTGCATATTTCTGGCACCTATTTGAAGCATATCAACATATTTCACTGCAGCTTCTATGGCATTTAAACTAGTTACTTCACAAACCACGGATAGACCAGTTTCTTCTCTGGCTTCTTTCATAAATTGAAGTCCTTCTTCTTCAAGGCCCTGAAATGCATATGGAGAGGTCCTTGGCTTATAGGCACCACCTCTGAGTATCTGTGCACCAGCAGCTTTACTCGCTCTAGCGGTCTCTAAAAGTTGTTCTCTGCTTTCAACAGCACAGGGACCTGACATAATTACAAGATTGTCACCACCGATAGAAGCATTTCCTACTTTAACGATGGTAGGTTCAGGATGAAATTTTTTATTGGCTAATTTATAACTTTCAGTAACAAGTACAATTCGTTCTACATCTTCTGCTATTTCTAAGTTCTGGTCCATTAATTTTGTTTTATCACCGATTACACCTATTATTGTTACCTCACTTCCATCAGAGATATGAGGTGTAAGTCCTTTTCCTTCAATAATATCAATAATATTTTTAATTGAATCTTTTTTTGCTCCTTGTTTCATAACGATTATCATAATAAATACCATTGCCTTTCTTGTGTGATTTATTACATATAAGTAATAAAACACCCTACTATTTTATCATTCTTTTATTCCTGTGTCAAAACTCTAACGACTGCATCCATTTTACACTAGCTTTCCGGGTATGTCAATACTGCAAAGCATTAAAGTTTAACAGTTTAAAGTGTGATGTGTATGTATATCAAAAGCTAATTCACTTACCTATAGTCAAAAGATTTGTATGATATAGATAAAATTAATGTTTAAATACATTAACATAAGTTATAATGTCGAATTATAACAGAGTCGTCATAATTATATTTGTATAAATAATATAATTAAGTTGTATTATTAGATAAAATTTAGTAAAATATATACATAGGTATAAAATAGTTAAAAATACCATAAGATACAGAATAAGTTAAAGGATGTACAAATATTAAGTAACGGAGGAATAATGGATGAATGTTTATACTTCAGAAAAAATTCGTAATGTTGTATTGTTAGGCCACGGTGGCTGTGGCAAGACTACTTTAGTCGAAGCCATGGCATATTTAACAGGAATTACTAAGCGCCAAGGAAAAGTTGAAGAAGGCAACACCATAAGTGATTATGATAAGGAAGAAGTAAAACGCCTTTTTTCCATTAGCACTACTGTTGTGCCTATCATCTATGAAGACACAAAGATTAATATATTGGATACACCAGGATATTTTGATTTTATAGGTGAAGTAGAAGAGGGTATGATCGCAGCAGATGCAGCAGTTATTGTTATCTCAGCTAAGGCTGGAGTTGAAGTTGGAACAATAAAAGCCTGGGAATATTGTGAAAAGTATAAACTACCAAGGATGTTCTTTGTCACTGACATGGATGATGACAATGCCAGTTATCGACAAGTAGTAGAAGATTTAACAACACATTTTGGTAAAAGAATTGCGCCTTTTCATATCCCCATTAGAGAAAATGAAAAGTTTGTAGGGTTTGTTAATGTTGTTAAAATGGCAGGCCGGAGATTTACGACCTTAAGTAACTATGAAGAATGCGAAATACCAGATTATACTATGGAAAACCTTACTAAATTCCGTGAAACTTTACTAGACGCAGTTGCTGAGACCAGTGAAGAACTTATGGAAAAATATTTTTCAGGTGAAGAATTCACCATTGATGAAATCTCATTTGCTCTAAGAAATAATGTAACAGATGGAACTGTAGTACCTGTTTTAATGGGTTCAGGACTTTATGCCCAAGGACCAACCATGTTATTGCAAGCAATTGAAAAATACTTTCCATCTCCTGATAAGAGACAGAAAGAAGGCACCTACAAAAAGACCGGTGATACTTTCATTGCTAACTTTAATGAAAAACAACCGATGTCAGCATATGTTTTTAAGACGATAGCAGATCCTTTTATCGGAAAATTCTCTCTAATCAAAGTTTGCTCAGGTATATTAACAGCAGATTCTTATATCTATAACAGTAACAAAGAAGTAGAAGAAAAACTTTCAAGACTTTATGTATTAAGAGGCAAAGAACAAATAGAAGTTTCCTGCCTATACCCAGGAGATATTGGAGCGATCGGTAAGTTATCCGATACAGTTACCGGTGATACCCTAAGTCAGAAATCAAATCAAATTATATATCCTGTTCACCAAATGCCGACTCCATATACCTATCAAAGATTCAAGACAAGAAATAAGGGAGATGATGACAAAGTTTCTCAAGCTCTTGCTAAATTAATGGACGAGGATTTAACCCTAAAGTTAGTGAATGATAAAGAAAATAGACAAACATTACTATATGGTATCGGTGACCAGCAGTTAGAGATTACAGTGAATAAATTATTGAATAAATATAAAGTTGAGATAGATATTATGAAACCTAAAGTACCTTACAGGGAGACCTTAAGAAAGAAAGTAAGAGTACAAGGTAAATATAAGAAACAATCTGGTGGTCATGGACAGTATGGTGATGTTCATATAGAATTCGAACCCTCTGGCAATTTGGAAGAGGCTTATGTGTTTGAAGAAAAAATATTTGGCGGAAGCGTACCAAGAAATTACTTCCCAGCAGTTGAAAAAGGTATAGCTGAATGCGTTTTAAAGGGTCCCTTGGCAGGATATCCAGTGGTGGGAGTGAAAGCTACTTTAGTAGATGGTTCCTATCATCCAGTAGATTCTTCTGAAATGGCGTTTAAGATGGCAACAATTCAGGCCTTTAAGCAAGGTTTTATAGAGGCTTCCCCTGTTCTTCTTGAACCTATAGCTTCGTTAAAAGTAGTAATACCTGATAAATTTACTGGAGATATCATGGGTGACTTAAATAAACGCAGAGGCAGAGTACTAGGTATGAATCCAATAGGAAATGGGAAACAAGAAATAATAGCAGATATTCCTTTAGCAGAAATATATGGTTACTCTACAGATTTGCGTTCAATGACTGGTGGTTCTGGTGATTTTTCCTATGATTTCAATCGTTATGATCAGGCACCATCTGATGTGCAGCAAAAAGTAATGGAGGAAAATGAGAAAGAACTACTTGCAAGCGGTGAATAAATAAATTCAGGTAAATCATAATATTGATATTACAAAAACCAGACAACTTCTTATTATAAAGAGGATTGTCTGGTTTTTCATTACATATTGTGTCATTTTATTATATTTATTCTATTTTTAATATAAAAGGTTATAAAATAATTAAAAACTAGTAATAATAGGTTTTAATGTTAAAAATTTATAAAAAAAAATTATTTTTATTGAATTATATGCAAATTTAATATAGAATTGATACAGGAGGAATTATAGAAACGCTATTCTACCTCATTCTATTATTTCGTGATTAAATACTTATATCAAAGGAGTAATGTACTCTTTTCCTAATAGGTTTTCATGTATTCTGTACCGTTATTCGTGAGTTTCCTTGTAGATAAAAGTAAAATTGCAGTTATTTTGGATACGTTGTTTAAGCCTAGTTTTAGTAATACATAATGCTAGCTTTCTTAATTACTGTTTTTGTTCGAGATTATAGTGGTGGTAAAAAGTGTGTAACAAATTGTAACTAGTTAACCATATGATTTAAAGGCGGTATATCATGAATAATAATTTTGTATTAAAAATCAAAGAATCAGTTTCATCTGTTCTGCCCATTACCATATTGGTTCTTTTGCTCCATTTAACAATTGTTCCTATGTCCGTAGGAACATTATATATGTTTATAATTGGTGCTGTAATGCTTATTTTGGGTATGGGTTTATTTACGCTTGGAGCGGATATGTCCATGATGAACATGGGTGAAAAAATGGGAGCATATATTACTAAGTCTCGTAAAATATGGCTGCTGATTCCTATGACTTTTCTTTTGGGTATCATTATAACAGTTGCTGAACCAGATCTGCAGGTTTTGGCAAGGCAGATACCAGGAGTCCCGGATCCTGTTATAATTTGGTCAGTGGCCATAGGAGTTGGGATATTTTTAGTAGTAGCTTTTTTAAGAACACTACTTCAAATTAAGCTTCGTAGTATTTTAATTGTACTTTATATTGCAGTATTTATTTTGGCTATATTTGCACCGAATAATTTTATTGCAGTTGCTTTCGATTCTGGCGGGGTTACTACAGGACCCATAACGGTTCCTTTTATCATGGCTCTTGGTATTGGTATGGCTGCAGTTCGAAGCGATAAATCATCACAGGAAGATAGTTTTGGTTTGGTAGCTTTGTGTTCAGTTGGTCCTATTTTAGCATCTTTATTTTTAGGTATTTTTTATCATCCAGACGGGGCGGGTTATAGTCCTGTTAGTGTGGCAGGTGACATTAGTTTTATGTCAGCACTTACGGAATTTTATCATCATATACCTGATTATGTAATAGAAGTTGCGGTTGCACTATTACCAATTATCGGATTTTTTGCTTTGTTTCAAATTACTGTTTTAAAGATACCTTTAAGACAATTGGCTAAAATAGTGATTGGATTAGTATACACTTATTTAGGATTAGTTTTATTCTTAACAGGTGTCAATGTTGGTTTTATGCCAGCAGGTTATTTTATTGGCAGTCATATTGTTAGTAATTCTTTCAAATGGTTATTAATTCCTCTTGGTATGGTTATAGGGTTTGTAATCGTTGCGGCAGAGCCGGCTGTTCATGTATTAAATCAACAGGTGGAAGATATATCAGATGGCATGATAACAGCAAAATCTATGCAAGCAAGCTTATCTATTGGTGTAGCTGTATCTATACCGTTGGCATTATTAAGGGTCTCTACTGGTCTATCCATCTGGTATTTAATCGTACCGGGGTATTTTATTGCTTTACTTATGTCCTTCTTTGTCCCACCTATATTTACTTCAATTGCTTTTGATTCAGGTGGTGTTGCATCAGGTCCTATGACAGCAACCTTTTTACTTCCCCTTGCAATGGGTGCTTGTGATGCATTAG
>DALYNO010000323.1:0-5005 GCA_031975295.1 Anaerocolumna sp.
ATAACTTTGCTTTAGCTTCAGATCATTATTAAACGTAATAATAGATTCAAAAGCAAGAAAGAATAATGCTCCAAAGGTAAATAAACTTAAAATCCCCATTGAAGTGCCTATCATATCGTCTTTATTCAATGCTATACCAAGAATGAAGAACACTTCTATTAGTCCAAGAACAGCTAAGATTACTAATTTAGAAAACGCTTGTTTCCTGAATTCATATTTTATTAGTTTAAACATATCTAATCCTCCTATTATGCGTAGATTTCTTTATAAAGTTCAACTATAGACTTACCATGAGTCGTTCTTAAGTCTTCAGCTTCCCCTTGTAATTCTACTTTTCCTTGTTTCATAAAAACAGCACTATCAATAATTTTTTCCATTTCATCTACCAAATGACTTGATAACAGAATAGAGGCATCTGGTCTTGATACTTCAATAATTGTAGTAATTATTTTCTCTCTGGATATAATATCAATTCCATTTAATGGTTCATCAAGCATATATATCTCTGCTTTTCGTGCAAGTGTAGCTGCTATTTTTAATTTGGCTGCCAGACCGGAAGAAAGGGACTTTGCTTTATCTTTTTTATCTAAGTCCATTCTTTTTAACAATTCATCGTATCTAGCTTCATCAAAATCTTCAAAGAAATCCTTATAATATTTACCTACGTCTTCAATACTCATATAATTATAATAAAAAGGTTCTGTTGACATATATGCGATACGTTTTTTAGACTCAACACCGATTTCTGTGCCTTTGTATGTTATTGTTCCGCTAGTTGGTTTCACTAGCCCGGCAGCTACTTTCATAAATGTTGTCTTCCCGCTTCCATTCGGTCCTAACAAAGCATAAATTCTGCCTAACTCAAATTCAAGACTAACACCATCTAGTGCTGTTTTGTTCATATACTTTTTAACAATATTGTTAGCTTTTAACATTCGGTTCACTCTCCTACTCTTTTTGGGTTATCATATTTTTCTTCAATTAGTGCTATAACTTCTTCCTTATCAAATTTTAGTTCTGCCATTCCTGCAACAAAATTAATCAGTAAAGACTCTGCCATTTCATTTCTAATCTGATTTAGTTTGTCACCATCTTCAGTCACAAAAGTACCAAGTCCTCGTTTCGTAAAGCATACTTCTTCAATTTCCATCTCTTTATAGATTCTATTGGCTGTATTAGGATTTATTTGATATTTTAAGGCCAATTCTCTACCTGATGGAAGCTTATCACCTAGCCCTAGGACACCGTTTATCATATCTTTCTTAAGTTCTCTAATTACTTGTAAATAAATAGGCATATTATTGTCAAACTCCATGGTTATCAACTCACCTCCAATTGATTGGATTCGTTAGTGTCTTTTTGTTCTAGTGAACTATCTATATAGTACACTAATGTTTTAATAATGTCAATACCTTAAACTTATTTTATTATATTTATTTTTTCATTGAAACAATTTTTCATTCATGAAAATAAAAACACCTGCTTCAAACAGAAAAAGGAGTTGTTCTACGAAATGTGTGAACCCTTTTCACTATAGTGCTGTTTATCACATATAAGTTATACAAATAAAAAACTGTTGTAATGAGCGTTATTCACATTACAACAGTCTAATGATACAAAGAAACTTATTATTTATCTGCCTCATGTCCACAGGAGGTATTACTGCAACCACCACAGCCGAAACCGCAATCACTGCTCACTCCCTTTTTACGACGCACTACGCTTCTTACAATGATACTTGCAAGAATGATTACTACAACCGCAACTATTATATAATCTATCATCACAGCTCTCCTCTTCTTTATTCTTATTTTTAACTATAATCTGTATATGCTCTAAGTCAGTTATACCTTGCTCTAGTAAGAGTTTTTTAAGTTCATCAAACCATGATCCTTTTGGTATTTCAGTTATTTTATCAGATTTTTCATCAAAATAAAGAGCTTTATTATCCTCTTCAATATCCAATTTTTCATACTCAATTTGATATAGATTCTTTCTGTTAATAACACCTAAATCTTCTAAAGTCTTTACCATGCGATACACAGTAGCAATACCTACTGTTGTATCTTTCTTAACAGCTTTATAATATATTTCTTTACAACTAGAACACTCATCTTCCAGTATTACATCGATTAAAAGTCTTCTTTGTTCCGTTATTCGAAACTTCTTTTTTCGTAATTGTTCTAATATGATTTCTCTTTTATGTATCTTTGTTAAAATCGGTTCCTGATCAAGTACTTCGTTCATCATATCCCCTCCTGGCTCGGTGCTGGTCTTTGAATTCTCCCAGCTTCCTTATTCTGATTCCCAAGGATAGTTTTAAGTTGAATGATAATTTATAATTCCAAGGAGAAAATGCCCCAGTAACAACACTTTTCCTTGGAATAGATAATCATTCAACTTCAGTTATTAATATCAAGTTATACAATTAAATTACCAATTTGGTAAATTAGAAATGCTACCACCCAAGCAGTTGCCATTTGGAAAGCAACTGTTGTTAATGTCCATTTTAATGAACCCATTTCTCTTCTGATTGCACCTACAGCAGCAAAACAAGGCATACAAAGTAAGTTAAATGCCATATAGGAGAAGGCAGAAACCTTAGTAAAGATTTCTGTTACACCTGGTAGCGCTGCTGCACCTTCTGCTGCAGCTTCAGCAATTTCATCTGAGGAGCCGAAAAGAATTGCAAAGGTAGAAACGATATTTTCTTTTGCTATAAATCCTGTAAAAGTTCCAACTGCTGCTCTCCAATTGCCAAAACCAAGTGGTGCAAAGATAAACTGGAATGTTTTACCAATGGATGCCAGGAAGCTGTTTTCCATATCCGTCATACCAGATAAATTAAAGTTAGACAATAACCAAATTAATACGGTGGATGCAAATATGATAGTACCAGCTTTAATTGCAAATCCCTTTAATTTATCCCAGGCATGTATTAAGATACTTCTTAAAGTAGGAATTCTATACTGTGGTAACTCCATAATAAAACTGGAAACATCACCTTTAAACATAGTTTTACTTAAAATAATACCACTCAAAATAGCAACTGCCAATCCAAGGAAGTAAATAGAATATACTACCAAGGTCTGATTGTCGTTGGGGAATAACGTAGCTGCAAACATTAAATAAATAGGCAGTTTTGCTCCACATGACATAAAAGGTGTTATCATCATTGTAAGTCTGCGTTCTTTTTCATTTTCAAGTGTTCTAGATGCCATTAAGGCAGGAACAGAACAACCAAATCCCATTAATAATGGAATAAAGGATTTACCGGACAAACCAAATTTACGGAAAATACGATCCATTACAAAGGCAACCCTAGCCATATAACCACTGTCTTCTAACACAGACATAAGTAAGAATAATACTAATATCTGTGGAAGGAAGGAAATAATACCGCCAAGTCCTGCTAATATACCGTCAATTACTAAGGACTCTGCCCAGGCAGATGCACCAGCATTCACTAAAAAGTCCTGTACAGTAGTTGTTAAAGGGCCATCCCAGAAATCTGTAACAATGGTTTGTAACCAAACACCAATACCTAACGGTCCTTCACCAAAGGTGATTGAAAACATTAAATACATAATGGCTGCAAAAATTGGAATAGCAAATACACGATTTGTTAATATCTTATCCAATTTGTCAGAAGTAGTTTCAACATGCCCTGTATGCTTTTTCTTAACAGATACTTTCACAGCTTTTGCTATAAATTGATATCTAAGATCTGCGATTTTTGCTTCTGTATCTCCATCTGCATGTTTTTCAGCTTCTTTTATAATCTTTTCTACAGCTGTCAAAGTAGATGCGGATAAGGATTTTGTTACGATTTCGTCTCCTTCCAGAAGCTTAATTGCTTTCCATATTCTTTCTTCCCCATTTACATCAGAAAGGAGTTCTTCAATTTTACTTACAGAAGAACTAATATTATCATCATATATATCAAGTAATTCAGATTTTTTACCACTTTTTGCTGTCTGTGCAGCCGCTTCCATTAATTCCTTTAGACCTTTTCCAGACCTTGCTATAATTGGAATAACCTGTACACCAAGTTGCTTCGATAACTTCTGAATATCGATTACATCGCCTCTTGCTTCCACTTCATCCATCATATTTAACGCAATAACAGTAGGTATCTGAGTCTCTAATATCTGGAGTGTTAAATATAAATTACGTTCAATATTTGTTGCATCTACTATGTTGATCACTGCATTGGGTTTTTCTTTAACTATGTAATCTCTTGCTACGATTTCTTCTGCAGAATACGGCGATAAGGAATAGGTACCTGGCAAGTCCAAAATAGTAATCTCTTTATCTTTTCTGTATATACCTTCTTTTTTATCAACTGTAACACCTGGCCAGTTACCAACATGCTGCTTGGCACCTGTTAATTCATTAAAAAGTGTAGTTTTACCACTATTGGGATTACCTGCTAAAGCTATGGTATACTTCATTTTGTTTCTCCTTCACACCTACTAATTTTTAATTATTTCAATCTGTGCAGCTTCGTCTTTTCTAAGACTTAATTCATAACCTCTAATATTCACTTCTATAGGATCTCCAAGGGGCGCAACTTTAATTACTTTAATAATTGCTCCGGGCGTAACACCCATATCCATAATTCGCCTTCTGGCAGGTCCTTTTTCACCAATACCTGTGACTTTGCCTGCTTCACCTGGCTTTAAATCTTTTAATGTCATTCTTAAATCCTCCTACGCTACCATTATTTTAGAAGCTAAACCTTTATTTATTGCAACTCTTACGCCTTTTACTAAAAGAATAAGCCCGCTTTCATTCTCCGATAATAATTTAACACTCTCTCCCTTTACAAATCCCATATCCTGAAGATGTCTTTTCACATCATCTTTACCTGTAAAATCAATTATAACTTTTGTATCGCCTATGTTAGCAAATGTAAGTGACATTATAACCCACTCCTTTAAATTAAATTCTTTAAATCTTATTATATTTGGGAATCATTATCATTTATAGTCATTATATGCCT
>DALYNO010000324.1:0-1442 GCA_031975295.1 Anaerocolumna sp.
CGGTAGGCTCATCCAGTATGATTAACTTTGGTTTATGGGCAATTCCACAGGCAAGATTTAACCGTCTAAGCAACCCTCCGGATAATTTTTTGGGGTAAAATTTTCGAAACTCTGTAAGTTCCACAAAATCTATTGCTTCTTCCACACATTTCTTTCGTTCTGCCTTATCTTTTATATAAAGACCACAAAAGAAATCAATATTTTCATACACAGTTAGCGTTTCAAAAACAGCAACGTTTTGGAGAATCACGCCAATATCACGTTTTATACCATAACTATCAGGATTCATCTTCTTACCAAATACTTCAATTTTACCTTCATTAAAGGTTAGAAGCGAAAGTAAACAATTGAGTGTGGTTGTTTTTCCTGATCCGTTTGGACCTAATAATCCAACGATTTCCCCCTCTTTTATTTCCAAATTAAAATGATCCACAGCTGTTAACTCTTTGTATTTTTTTACCAGGTTCTCGATTTTGACAACAGTTTGCTCCATACATATCCTCCCATTTTTACTTGCTTTACCCATATATTATAAAAATTTAAGTGTAATAGTAAGTGTATATTGTAAGTAAATGGTATGACAATTGTCATGGTATACCAATGACTTTTCTCCCACAAATAAAAAGGGTAAAGAAAAATCATATCCGACATTTGGAAGGATATGATTCTAGTTTGAGTATATTTAGCAACTTAAGAGTTTATTGATCTCAGGAATAGGCATAGGTTTGGCATAATAATAGCCTTGAATGATGTTACAATCTGTTTCTTTTAAAAATTCTACTTGTTCAATCGTCTCAATACCTTCAGCCACTGAAATTAGATTTAAACGATTAACTAGATTGAAAATAGTTTTCACTACATCTCTTGCATGCTCATCATTTAATATATGATCAAAAAATGATTTATTCAATTTGATTTCATCCACTAATAAAATCCCTCAACTTAATGCAGGAGCAAATTTAATCTATAGATTTGCCTGCACCTAGCAAACTAAGTTGTGTACGGTTCTTAACATGTAACTTTTCCATTACGACTGATAGCACATTTCTCACCGTTCCTTCACTTAGAAAAAGACTAGTCGCTATTTCTTTATTGGTTAGTCCTTTGGTAGCAAGCTCAAATACATCCTGTTCTCTTTTTGTAAGTTTCTCTGTGGCAATAGCCGGAGGTGCTGTAAGCGTTTTTAGTATTCCACTGTCAAGTACTGCTGTTCCTTTATATAACATACGTAACTTCCAAGCTATATCTGAAATTTTATCAGTTTTAAGCAGATAACCTTCTGCACCAGCGTTTATTGCCATTTCTATATTAGACTTATCTTGAAAGGTAGTTAACATCATTATTTGAATGTCAGGAAACTTCTTCTTCATGTATCTAGTTGCTTGTATCCCATCCATTTTGGGCATTCTAATATCCATAAGCACCAGGTCTGGCAGTATCTG
>DALYNO010000324.1:1452-5002 GCA_031975295.1 Anaerocolumna sp.
GATCGCAGAAAGAGACTGCCTCCTCTCCATTGGCAGCAGTTCCCAGCACTTCAATATCAGATTCTTTTGATAGCATAATTGATAGACTTTTACAGATAAGAGCATCATCATCAACAATTAGAAGCTTCATCACTACCACCTCTCTTTTGTCTCTATAGGTAAAACACATACAAGCCGATATCCATTCGACATGTCCACTGAAATATTTCCGCCAACTGACATCGCCCGCTGACTTAGATTACGCAGCCCAATACCAGTGGTAGGTTCTCCTTTTCGTTTCCCATCATTTTCAACACATAACCTTACAATATGATTTGTTATATCTAAATCAACCTTAACATTTTTAGCCTCTGCATGTTTTATGATATTGGTCAAAGCTTCTTTTAAACAAGCCTCTAAAATAATCCATAAATACACTGGTACTTTGGAAGAATCTCCATAAGCCATAAACTCCGTCTGACAATAGGTAAATTCTCTGCAAAGCTTTCTAAGAGCAGCTACCCCCATAGTATTAAGTGGTGCTAAATTATGCACAGCTTCTCTTATACTATCTATTCCTATTTCTAAACGCCCCAGTGACTCACTCACAAATTCAGCTGCAAGATTACTATCTTGTTTTATTACTTCCTGTGCCGTTTGTAAAGACATATACGCCGCTATAATTTCATGACCAGCATTATCATGAATATCTTTTGCTATTCGGCTGCGCTCAGATAGTTCAGCCATTTTAGCCACGGAAACATTAGCAGCTAACAATTCTTTTTGTAAACTTTCTAATTCATAATTCCTTTTATTATCTCCATCCATGCGTTTTACAAATGCCTCCATTTGTTTACGCCACCCATATAAACAAAAACCGGTAAAAACGCTCTGCCCAATGAGAAGACCGAGAAAGATATTCTCATGTAGAAGTGCACCCCAGATTACAATAGACAACAAAAGCCAGAAGTTACCTGCGTATATCACTTCAAAGGCATTTAAACTTAAAGCATAAAAACTTTTTTCCCATAGCATCCCAATTACAATAATGGCAACTTGGTCAATAAGCATTGTCCATTTTAGTTTGGCAAATCTCCATCGAAGCAGCATGAATATGATAAGAAATAGCAAGAGTACAATACCAGCCATACCCTTGCCTGTATTTAGCCAATTAAGATACAAAAGTATAATACCTGCGATACGATAAATATTTGCAATTCCTTCAATGGTAATCAAGCTTATATTCATATACCTTACCATACCTTTCCATCACTAACCAATTAGAGACCTTGCATCTATATCGTTACTAACCTGCTGCACTTTATTCCAGCCTACGTTTACTGCCAAAAATGAGACAAGCAACAGAGAATAATATTAACATACCTGCAGCCAAAAATAATTTCAAGGTATTTTTATTATTTTGTACTTCTATTAAAGCGGTTGAAAGCCAGTAGGTGGGAAAAATCATACCTATTTTTTGTAAAATACCGGGCAATAGTGACAAAGGTACAAATACGCCTCCCAGGAGTGACATAATTGATATTACAACACTAAAAACACCATCTGACATTTCTTTGCTCCTAAAAAGCGAATTCCAAGCCAGGGAAAATGATATGGCATTGGCTGCAAAGAGTATATAAATAATCATTAAGAGGCATGTATCTGATAGGCTCCATCTATATCTAATACTTCCAATACCTATTATAACTATTATTTGCAATATAATAAGTATTAAAAATCCCATTAAATTTTGAAATAAATATTGATACGTAGTTACCGGTGCTGCAAAAATTCTTATCGTAATTTTGTTTATTCTATCTGTCATTATAGCTCGAACTAATAAAAATGCCGTATACAAGATAATAATTCCATAGAAATTATAACCAAAGCCTTCACCTGTCTCCCACAAAGGTGCAATAAATATCATTATTATAGGAATTGTGCATAATGTCAATAACGTAAATTTTTTTTTCATACTGCGTATAAAAGCAAACTGAAAAATTGTCATCTTAATTTTCTCCTTCCGAGTACTATCGTAACCAATGCTAAAAGCATTACCATTACACATAGCAGAGATAAATAAAACCAACTTCCATGCATTGATGATTGTAAAAATCCTGATTCTAATATTGCACTACTAGCAAGGGCATAAGGTGAACCATATTCTTTCATAAATCTAAAGAACACATTGTCTGGTAATGTAAATACCGCGCCGCCTAACACTACCATAACAGTTGAAAGGCTCCAGGACAAGCTTTCTGCAGTAGCGGCACTATCAGATAATAGTAAAAATAGCATATTCAGCAATTGTGATAGTATTGAAATTAAAATAATGGTACAAATTGCAATTCCAATATTTCCCCAATAGGCTTTTAATAAAAGAGAAGAAGTCATGATGATTAAGACGCCTTGTAATGTTGTAAATATTGTGCAGGCTAAAATACAAACAAATATAAATACAGATGGTGGATTCGGACTTACCCTAATACGCCACTTCATTTCTTTTAATAAGTCACGGTTCATAAAATCCAGCAAATAAGTTCCCCCATTCAGCTGAAATAGCAGCATCATATATATGCTAATATACGTAGCGGTCATATTATACCCCTCTACATAAATCTCTTCTGCTGCATTACTTGTATAAATCATACTTATGACTGCGGCTATTATAACTGGAAGCACAACAAAGATAAACAGCCCAAACCAGCTGCTAAGCATTCGTATCATATAAAATTTATATATTACATAATAAGTTTCTCTATCCATACTAACACCTGTCCTTAAGGCTAAACCACCCAATATCCTGTACTACTAACATAATGTTCTTCATTTAACAGACCTCCGTAATAATTGATATATATATTATAAAAGATAAACAAACCAGGTTGTAGTGACGAATGTAATGGTTATATCTATATATGCCTTACGCATATATTGTACAAAAGTTAAAGGACAGTGTTAAATGAAGAAATTACATATACAAGGAGCCATAATCAGTGTAGGCATAGCCTTGTTAATTGGTATGCTATCGGGTGTACTATCAGGTAATCAAGGTGTTATTTATCAATCCCTTCAATTACCGCCATATTCTCCTCCTCCTTGGTTATTCGGGGTGGTATGGCCGATTCTCTATATTTTAATGGGAATCAGTGCTTATATTATATACGTATCTGCTGCCAACAGCCTAGATAAAAATTTAGCCCTTATCACCTATACAGTGCAACTACTCATTAACTTTACCTGGAGTATAGTTTTTTTTCGATATGAAGAGATTGGATGGGCAGTTATTGTATTAGCCTTACTATTGTTTCTAGTTGCTTTAACATTAATGTTCTTTTATAAAATAAACAGAATTGCTGCTATGCTTATTATACCCTATTTTCTTTGGCTTTTGATTGCCTATTATCTAAACGTTGGTGTATTTGTATTAAATCCTTAAAGCAAGAACATGGCTAACATGCTCACGCAAGTGCCAATCTTCTATAGGCCCGTCATGTGCATTCCCTTCACAAACTGACTTAGTAATCAAACCGAATCAGCTTCGTAGATTATACATTCAAGATCTCGTGGA
>DALYNO010000325.1:0-5001 GCA_031975295.1 Anaerocolumna sp.
CATAGGAATTTTGGCAATGGCAATTACCGTGTTTCCATTCTCCTGCAAACTCTTTAGTAAGTTCCATTCCGCATCGCTGATAATAAAAGGCTTTTAATAAAGCATCTGTACATATAACAGGCTGGTTATCAGAAATGGTAAAGTGATATGATTTATCCTCACCAATCTGAATATAATAATTACCTTCCCTTGTTAGATTGCTAAATACGCCTTCCGTAACAAACTCTTTACTAGCTTCGTCAAATAATACCATTCCCGTATTCCCAGCAAAAACTTCTTGTCCATTGTCACAGGAAATAATTCTAAATTCTTTTTCAGTTCCTAAATACTTAAATTTCTTACAACTTTGGGTTCTATATCCCATTTGATTCATTCTAATTTGTCCCATGTTAACTCCTAGTCTAATTTTTTACTTTTATCTTAACTATAAAAATAATCTGCTGGGTTTTCTATATGAAACAACTCTGTAAGTGTCAACATTTCTTGATATGTCCAGTCTAATGTCTTATTTATTTTTTTAGTAAGGGTCTGTTTACTAATACTTAATTTTTCTGCTAACTCACCAAACGAAATGTTATTTTCTTCCCTTAATGTATTAATATCTTTTATCATGGTATACTTCCTATTCTCTAACACTAACTTCCATGAAACATAAATTCTTTTACACTTATCACAGGTTTCATAGATGCTTAGAGTATTTTACTATATTATTTTCCAGAAGTCGATGGATTTTGACAAAAATAGTGCAAAATATTATTATCCATATGATGTATTTGTATATAATAGTGCATTTTATTAATTTTTGCACGATTAAAACCTAATGTTGATTTTTTGTAGTTTCTACTTAATCTGCACATATTGAGCCATTTTATACTTCTATCCCTACCTAGTACGATAATTGCAAATTTATGCAAATTCATTTCACTTTTTGTGTTTACTATATACCAAAAGAAAGGAGCTGCCAAACATAAACCTATAACTAAGTTTAATTTAGACAGCTTCCATATTCCTTTATTCTATATTTATTAAGTTAACTCCAATGTATCCACCCAAATAACACCTTCATAGCAAGTTAGATAGATAGATTGTTTTCCTCCTGTCTTGCATGCAAATTCAGATATGTAATTACCAGTTTCTGAGATATTATGTAAAGATTCCTGATCACCAATTCTTATTCCTAAAATACCATCACCACCAGCTTTTACTGTAACACAAATCTGTGGATTAACTGGAAGAAACCAAAAGCTTAAATTTTCACGCTCACTTAGTTTTACTACGATATTTTCTTCTTCTGGCTGTTTAGCCCCACCCTGACCTCTATAATCTACATCCCCTGTTTTACCATTGGCAAATAGAAGGGTTACAGGATCAGACAATCTTACATTGGCTCCGTCTTCCCTTAAGGTATTAACTCTGTAATCTTCATAAGCTTCACAGGGTATTGTCAATGGCACTTGTCGCTTTAGCCCACAAATAACTTCTTGATTTATTCTGTCATTATTAATACATAGCAAAAAATTATCAAAGATTTCTTTTGCTCTTGCATTACTTAATGCTTTCTTACCATCTAGAAAATCTATTAACTCATCCCATCCAAAGGGTATATCAAAAGTAATGGGTGAATTAGAGCATTCCATTTTCTTATAAGACCAAAATGACCAGCTTATATTTAGTTTTTCATACAGAGGAAACGCCGTCGTATACCAGTCAATATTATTTTCGCCGCCTTCACCCATAAACAAAGGTACTTGCAGTCTGTCAGAAACCTTCATAAATTCCTGTAAGGATTCTTTATCTGGATTATTCCAGTATTTATGAAATTGTAACAGTATATTATCCTTTGCTTCCTCTATTGTAAAGTCCTCTAATACTGAAAAATCAGTTGCCCAATGCACACCTTCCAGTATTATCATATGTTCTTTATCTATTTCCCTAATTTCCCTTATTAAATCACGGTACAAAGGCAGTACTAAATCATTATACTGATTAGACCAATTAGGAAGAGGTTCATTTAATAAGTCATATCCAGCAACAGCAACTTCTTCTTTATATCGATGGGCCAGTAATTTCCATACTTCCATTAGCTCATCCCTATAAATCTGATTCATAAATAACTCTGGTTCGTCATTTTCACTATCATCAATATTTTGTCCTGTTTGGCCACCAGGTGCTCCATGCATATCTAAAATCACATAAATCCCATACTTCTTACACCAGCCAATTAATTGATCTATGCGAGAAAGGGTATCAGCATCCAATTCCAATTTCTCTTTCTGTTTATGGCATAGATGTCTGGCATTTAAGGGCAATCTTACGGAATTGAAGCCCTCTTTAGCAATAAAAGCGATATCTTTTTCTCTAATATACAGATCGTAATATTGGTTCCAGAAATTATTAGCATATTCTAAGCCGCATAGATTTCTTATCATTTCTTCCATTCTACGAGGTCTGTCACATTTGGAGTATAGCTTCCACATGTATCCTTCTGGTAAAAGCCAACCACCAAGCCCAAAACCTCGTAGCAAAATTGCCTTATTCCCACACACTAAACCCTTCTTTGTTGATTTAATAAAGTCCATACCTTCTCCTTTTTGATTCTGTAATGTGACATATTTATTATATCAATTATGTTCAAAAAAAAGCCATGGAAAAAACCATTTTAATTTTGTATTTTATTAATCAATGGGCCAATGGTTTATTGAATTTTTTTTAGAAAGAAAATGGATTCTCTGTGGGATATAATACCCCCTTTGGTTGGTTATATCCAATCTCACTTACAGGTACTCCAATGTATTTAAATACTTCATAGATAGCCTTACCGTAATGACCGAAAGCAACTGCTCCATGATGAGGATAATTTCCTTCAATCAAAACATGACGATAGAATCTTCCCATTTCAGGAATTGCAAAAATACCAATTGCACCAAAGGATCTGGTTGCAACAGGAAGTACTTCACCTTGAGCAATATATCCTCGTAAGGCACCATCAGATGTACTTTGTAAACGGAAGAAGGTAATATCGCCAGGCATAATATCTCCTTCTAAAGTACCCTGGGTAACTTCTTCTGGCAGACTTCTTGCCATAATCATCTGATATTTCATGGCACAAAAAGATAACTTGCCTGCAGCTGTATTTCCGCAGTGGAATCCCATAAAGGTATCCTTTAGTGTGTAATTATGTTTACCCCTGATATCTGTTTCATACATATCAGCAGGAACAGTATTATTAATATCTAATAAGGTTACCGTATCTTCACTGATTACAGTTCCAATGAACTCACTTAGTGCACCATAAATATCTACCTCACATGATACCGGAATACCCATAGCTGTTAATCGGCTGTTTACATAGCATGGTACAAATCCAAATTGAGTCTGGAATGCAGGCCAACATTTACCAGCAATGGCCACAAAATCTCTGGAACCTTTATGGGCTGCTACCCAATCTAATAATGTTAATTCATATTGAGCAAGTTTAGGAAGAATTTCAGGCTTTAAATTACCCTCGCCTAGCTCGGCTACCATACTTTTTACCACTTCAGGGATTCTCTCATCTTCTGCGTGTTTCTTAAATGCTTCAAATAAATCTAACTCTGAATTCTCTTCAATCTCTACACCTAAATTATAAAGCTGTTTGATTGGAGCGTTACATGCTAAGAAATCTTGAGGACGTGGACCAAAAGATATAATCTTAAGACTTGTTAATCCAATGACTGCTCTTGCAACTGGTAAAAATTCACCCATCATATCTGCACATTCACTTGCAGTACCAACAGGATATTCTGGTATGTATGCTTTAATGTTACGAAGCTTTAAGTTGTAACTGGCATTTAACATTCCACAATAAGCGTCGCCACGACCGCCAATTAGATTATCACCAGTTTCTTCAGCAGCAGCAATAAACATTACTGGGCCACCAAACTCCTTTGCCAAGAGTGTTTCTGAGGTCTCTGGTCCAAAGTTGCCTAGGTAAACTACCAATGCATTACAACCAGCTTCTCTTAATTCTGTCAGGGCTTTTCTCATGTGGATTTCATTTTCCACACAAGTAGGACATTCATAGATTTCTCCAAATTTGTGACTAAATGCTTTAACAACCGCCTGTCTTCTAGAAACGGATAAGTCCATGGGAAAACAGTCGCGGCTAACAGCAACAATACCTAATTTAACAGCAGGCATATTATTCATTTTAAGATCCTCCAATGTAGTTAATTGTTTTATTTTTTGTATTATGCTTTCTCTTCTCTTTTAAGTAACCCAAGATAATCTTTATTGAGTTCTTATGATAATCACATAATAAATTCACTCACTAAACTATATTATAACTTTTCTGAAAAATATTCAATATATGATTCAATTTTTTTGGATTTATCAATCTAAGTGTTAGTCTCCTTTGGAGATATTTAAGTGTAAAGTGTTGTTAAGGTTATAATTACAAAAAACAACAGCATTTTTCAGAGTAGAAAAATACTGTTGTTTCACAGAACTATATTAAGGTTAAGTATTTCATATACTGATTAATGTATTGTAGCTCCAAAGGGCATGAATCCAAGCTTTGCAATCTTAAAATGTTGTAACCCAAAAGGAATCCCCACAATGGTTACGCATAAGAGACAGCCAGACACAAGAGAAATAATTGTAAGTGGAATACCCGTTACCAAAATCCAAATTACATTAACGAAAAGGTTACCAAAACTCCCTCCATACGTTACTTCTTTACCAAAAGGTGCAAGGCTAAGGGCTGCAAATTTAAAGCATTGCAAACCGATTGGTATACCGATTATAGTAATACACCATAAACATCCTGACACAAACCACCCTATGGCTGAAAGTAGACCTCCACAAATTAACCATATTAGATTACCTATAAAATTCATAATCATACCTTTATCTATCATATTGTTAATATGATACTGCCATCATAATCAGTTAAAAGAATCAGCTTTTGGCATATTCCTTTCCTCATATTTTCTTTTAACTTTTAAAACATACCGGTTAAGT
>DALYNO010000326.1:0-4990 GCA_031975295.1 Anaerocolumna sp.
GAAATGCATGGTTTAACTCGTGTACGTCAGTTCACTATTTCAGAAGGACACTTAATTGTTAGACCTGATCAGATGGATGAAGAATTTAAAGGCTGTCTTGATCTTGCAAGATACTGCTTAAAGACTTTAGGACTTGAAGAAGATGTAACATACCGTTTATCTAAATGGGATCCTAATAATAAAGAAAAATATATTGGTACAGAAGAAGTTTGGGAAGATACACAAGGCAGAATGAGAAAAATACTTGTTGAACTTGGTATTCCTTTTACAGAAGAAGAAGGAGAAGCTGCTTTCTATGGTCCTAAAATAGACATTCAAACAAAGAATGTCTATGGTAAAGAAGATACTATGATAACAATACAATGGGATGCATTAATTGCAGAACAGTTTGATATGTATTATATCGATCAAAATGGTGAAAAGAAACGCCCTTACGTTATTCATAGAACAAGCGTAGGATGCTATGAACGTACACTAGCTTGGTTAATAGAAAAATATGCAGGTCTATTTCCAACTTGGTTATGTCCTGAACAAGTAAGAGTACTTCCTATCTCTGAAAAATATCATGATTATGCAAGGAAAGTTGAAGCAGAGTTAAAAAATAACGGAATTAATTGTACTGTTGATGAACGTGCAGAAAAAATTGGTTATAAAATCCGTGAAACAAGACTAGACAGAGTTCCATATATTTTAGTAGTGGGACAAAAAGAAGAGGAAGAAGGATTAGTCTCTGTACGAAGCCGTTACCTTGGTGATGAAGGAGGGAAACCTCTTGATACTTTTGTAAATGATATATGCAAGGAAATTAGAACAAAAGAGATCAGAAAGATTGAAGTAGAGCAACAGGCTTAAGAAATCAGAAAGATTGAAGAGAGCAACAGGCTTAAGGATAATTAAATAAATACAATGATTGGCCTAGGTAGTGGATTGATTCACTGCTTAGGCCAATTTGTTATATTTAAGCTTATGAAAATATTAGCTCAACGGGATAAGATATATTAATTTGATATTTATTACTAAATCAACTATAATAATTACTGCCAATATATACATAATAATAAAAAAGTATTGAGACTAACAGGAAATAAACTATATAATACTGGAGGTTTTCCATGTTCAAGAGAGAAAGTAGAAAGAGATTGCCACTAAAAACAGTTTATTATTTATCTTATATATTCTTTATTGTAATACCTATCTTAGTTGTTTTGATAATAGCACTTATGATACTGAATCAAATTTTTACAAAACAGTCTATTGAAAATATTAAAAGATCACAAGAGACTATTATTGCTGATTTAGCATCGGATGAGGATGTTATGTCCATGAGGTTATCTCATTTGATATATACAAATAATAATGAGGTACTAGAATACGCTGCAGGTACGGACTCCACAGATCAAAGCATTCGAAATAGTTATGAAAAAAAGCTTTATAAATCTGTTAAATTGGCATTAGAGCCAGTAAAAGAAATTATATCAGTTAACTTTTTTATGAAAAGTGGGAAAGAAACCTATATTGAATATAAACTCAGACCCAAGAGGGAAGAAGTTGTTAAAACCAGATGGTATCAAACGGCTCTTGAAAAAAAGAATAGAGTAAGTATAGGGTATTATAATACAAAATATACAAATGACCTTTATATGGGGAGTAAGAAAGATTCTCTGGTCCTAATATACGCCTTGGCGCCTGATGTGACCACAGATCGAACTCAAAAAATTGAAATGGTTATGTATTATCAGGCTACATCGGCCTCAGATCGTATTAAGGTTAATAATCAGGCATATCTTGCCGGCAAAAACAAACTGGGAATTACGCAGATAATAGATTCTGAGGGAGAACTGGTTTATTCAATCCAGAATGAACTTGACTATACTAACCATGAGTATAGTTGTATCAGAACGCCCATCTACTTTAATAATACTACTTGGTACATAGAGAATTATATTAAAACCTCCGATCTTACAGCTGATTTTTGGAATACAGCTTTTTTGGTGTTAGGAGCAGCAATATTAGTCCTATTGTTATCCGGATACTACTCTCAGTATTTTCTTAGAAGTATTATTAAACCGATTGAAGAGATTAGTAATGGTTTGAAGTTGGTAGAGGAAGGTAATTTGGATGTACATATCACATCCAAAGGTCAATTCGAAATACGAACATTAATTCATCAATTCAATGCTATGGCACGCAGATTAAAAGCACTGGTAAATGAGTACGAAGCCAGAATTAATCTCATTAATAAAAAACCTGAAGATTATTTCGCGGCTATGGTAAAAGGAGAGATGACTCCTGAAGAGACAAATAAGAAATCAAAAGAATTTTTCCAAGATAATTATGCCCTTCTAGGCTTTTATATAGAGGACAACCATTCAACTGAAAGAGATGGATTCTTTGCTACTAAGGTAATCAGTAGTTTTGAGAGAAATCCAAGATTTGCAGCACGATGTATTATATATAGTGAAAGTGAATCCTTTTTTCTAGCCTATTATCGAATCACAGAAAAAGAGTATTTATCCAAGATTGTAAATATGGTAGAAGAGTTACAACGTCTGGCTCATCAGGAATTAGACAGTAATATCAGTGTATGTATAGGAGAAAATAAAAAAGGATACCAAGATTTTGTGTATCAGCTGATACAAATCAGAGAAAAAATACAATTAAGGTACTTATATGGAAAACAATCAATCATTAATCTTAGTGAGAACAAAGAATTGTTAGAGGGGTTATTTCATTTAGTTCCATCCTATGAAAAGTTAGCAACCGCACTCTATGTTGCAGATGAAAAAAATATGACAGAGGAAAAGGACAAACTATTTGCTATGTTCGGTAATAAGACCCTTGAGGAAATCAGATTTCAAATCTATGGAGTGATTTTAGCAATCACCCAACGATTTGATAATGACAATTCTAATTACTTGGAGGTGTTTGGAAATCAGAACTATGATTATATTCATAAAATTAGCCGTATTGATGATATACGCAGTATAAAGCTTTGGGTAACCAATTATTTAGCCTGGATTATAGATTACTCCGCTACCAGGTTAAATATAAACAATACAGATGCTATTGTAAAAGCGAAAAGATATATTGCGGATAATTATGATGATGCTGATTTGAACTTAACTAAAGTGGCTGAATATGTAGGTCTAAATGAGAAGTATTTTACTAGTCGATTCTCCAAGGAAACTGGAGAAAAATTCACGAATTATCTGACAGAATTTAGAATGCAAAAAGCAAGGGACTTGTTAAAGAATACAAACTTTAAAGTATATGAAATTGCAGAAATGGTTGGCTATTATAATGTGGAGCATTTTAACAGAATGTTTAAAAGATTAAATGGCATAACACCTTCTAATTTTAGAAAGATGGACTAGCCAAATACCTCCTGATTTTTGCAAATATGAGGATTTTCTTACTTTATATCAAATAAACTAACGAAATAACAATTATCAAATAATGAAAATGTGAAAAATAATCAAGAAAAATGATAATATGAGATGGCTACAAATAAGGTGATTTGGTATGCTGAGGTTACAAAAGAAAGGGAGGTATTTTTTATGAGAAAAAGAATATTAGTATTAACCTTGGCATTGGCTATGGTTGCATCAAATTTAATAGGATGCTCAAAAACAAAGGTTGAAGAGCCAAGTGGACCAGCTGTAACGGAGGCAGGAAAGGAAGAGACTTCTAAAGAGACTTCTAAAGAAGCATTAAGTGGTAATCTTACATTTACTATATGGGATAATAACTTAAATACTTTTATAGAAGAAAATGATATGTTAGGAAAGTTCCAGGAACAGTATCCTAATATAGATATAGAAGTAGAGAAAATCAAAGATGACTCAGAATACTGGAATGCAATGAAGATGCGTGCATCTGCTAATCAATTACCTGATATTATGTTTAACAAGCCTTTTACCTTATCAAGATTTAAAGATTATTTAGTAGATTTATCACAAACTAAGGCAGCAGTTAACAATGAACTTGCCAGTGGCTATAAAATAGAGGATAAGGTTCTTGGTGTACCCATGACAGCGGGCTATGAATATATTTACTATTGGAAAGACATGTTCTTAGAGGCAGGTGTCACAGTGCCAACCACTTGGGGGGAACTGGAAGAAACAACTAAAAAATTACAGGAATACTACAGTCGCAGTAATTCTGATTTTATGGCACTTGCTATGGGACTTAAAGATGAATGGCCAGATTATCCATTTATGGAGTTTATGCCAGCACTGGAGTCTGGAAATGGTCAGAACTGGAATACAATGGCAACACAGGATACTCCTTTTGCAGCAGGATCAGATATTAATAAGGCATACCATAAAATATATAGTTTATTTAGCTCAGGTGTACTTGGTAAAGATCCATTGGGATTAGGTAATGATCAGGCAACTACTTTGTTTGCTACCAAAAGTGCAGCTATGATTGCACTTGGTGACTGGGGACTTCAGAATATAAAGAATGGTGCAGAAGATATTGCTGAACTAGGAACCTTCTACCTTCCTACAAGAGCTGATAAAGCTGACCCTTATCATGTAATTGTACAAGGGGATTCCTTTATGGGTGTTACAAACACTTCTAAGAATCAGGAAGCTGCCATTGCCTTTGTAGAATGGTTTTACTCAGATGCATGGTATCCAAGTTATTTAGATTATGTATCCTCTGCCTCATCCATGACTAATTTTCCAAAAGATAAAGATCCTATACTAGCTGAAGCAGATACTTTAACTCCTGATAAAGTACTGATTATGTATGATGGTGGCGGTGATAACTTCTCAGCAATACAGAATGAAACAACCTTTGATTATAAAAAATTAGGTGCACAGATGTTAACTGAAGGCTTTGATTTAAATGCAACCTTTACTGAATTGGATTCTAAATGGAAGGCTGCAAGAGAAAAATTGCAAATTAAGTAACAGAGTGTTGGAGGCTGTTGCAAAGTTCAGCTACGTGGAAATAATATGTCTTACACAAAAGTTGTCAGACA
>DALYNO010000327.1:0-1857 GCA_031975295.1 Anaerocolumna sp.
TACCTTATCTGACAATGAAACTAAGTTAAACAATGGAATTGCAACTTATCATACAGAAATCAAAAAAGCTGAAACAGATTTGACTGATGGTAAAAAAGAAATTAGTGAAAATGAAAAAAAATTAGAAGATGGCTATCAGGAATATAATGAGAATCTAGATGAATTTAATAGTAAAATGCTAGATGCCACAGAAAAAATCCTTGATGCAAAAGTAAAACTGTCTGAGATTGAAAAAGCAAAGTGGTATATCTTTGACAGGGATTCTGTAGTAGGTTACAGTGATTTAAAAAATTCCGCAGATATTATTATCTCTGTAGCAAGAGTACTTCCTATTTTCTTTATATTAATTGTTATTTTGATGACCTCAAATACAATGGCACGAATGATTGAAGAAGAGAGGGGAGAACTTGGAACCTTATCATCCTTAGGTTTTCATAACAACAGTATTATAGCGACGTATTTGATGTATATTCTCTCTGCAACCGCATTGGGAGTAATACTGGGATATTTTATCGGCTGTAATATAATTCCTGGTATTATTTATACCTGCTTTCAATTTAGTCTGCCACCTTTGGTTATATTATATGATATGAAAACTTTTGTCATGATATTGATATTGGCACTTGCCCTAATGGCTACGGTAACTGTGGTCTGCTGCAATAAGGAATTAAAGCATAGACCGGCAACGCTGCTTCGGCCTATTCCTCCGAAAAATGGACAGACTATTTTGCTTGAAAGGGTAGGTGTTATATGGAAGCATCTTTCTTTTACCTGGAAAGTAACGCTAAGAAATATCTTTCGATATAAACAAAGAGTTTTTATGACTGTGATTGGAATCGCCGGCTGTACGGGATTATTGCTAGCTGGCTTTGGCTTAAAAGACAGTATGAATGGAGTAGAATCCAAACAATATGGTGAAATATTCCGCTATAACGAACTTATTTTATTAAAGGATGAAACTACCAGTATCGGTGGTGAACTGAAAGAACTGTTATCAGAGGAACAGGTACTTGACCCTACCTTAATCAAACAAGAAGTTTTTACCAGTGAAAATAATAAGAGAACCTTAGATGCATATTTAATTGTGCCTGAAAATGAAGAAATGTTTTATCAGTATTATCATTTGAAAGATATCCAGAAGAATCGTGATATGACCCTCAGTCAAGATGGTGTAATAATCACCAGGAAACTCTCTAAGACGTTTAAAATTGGTAAAGGTGATACGATTACAGTAAAAGATACGGATAATACTACCTATAATCTACCAGTTGCTGATGTGGCAGAAAACTATATCATGAATTATATTTATATGAATAAATCTTTATATAATCAGATTTTTGGTAAAGATGCCTCCTATAATATGATTGTTTCCAAAAGCACAGGGGATGAGAATGTTTTGGCGAAAAATTTAATTGATTCAGGTCTGGTCGTTAATGTGAATTTTAAAAGTGATATTTTACGTCAGGCCATTGAAGGAAATGACGGCTTAAATAATATAATTGTTTTGATTGTTTGTGTAGCAGGGATATTGGCAGTATTGGTCTTATACAATCTAACCTCCATTAATATAAGCGAACGTCGTCGTGAAATAGCAACGCTGAAAGTCCTTGGATTTACAGATGGAGAAACCAATTCATATATTTATCGAGAAGCATTTATTTTAACTTTGATCAGTATTGGTGTTGGTTTGGTTTTGGGCATCTTTCTCCATAGTTTTGTGCTTAGTCTAATTGAAAGTGGTAATTTATCCTTCCTTAAAAACATTCATATGGTTAGTTATGTATATGCAGCAATGATAACCTTAGTGATTACGATCATTATGCAAGTAATCACATATATGAAACTTACCAAAATTGA
>DALYNO010000327.1:1867-3973 GCA_031975295.1 Anaerocolumna sp.
TGATATGATAGAATCTTTGAAATCTGTGGAATAAAAATCAGAACTTTTAGAGGCTCTAAGCTATAGTGTATAATACAGGGCAAACAAATAAAAGAAGCTTCTCTGCTTTTGTCTGTTTGCCTTTAAAATTACCAGAAAGATATTGTAAAAAATATACATTTATGCTATTCTATATTTAAATAATAAGTAATTATCTTTTATGACTTCTATTGTTCACTAATTTTAAATCTGCTAAAATTCTTTATTCATTACCCAAACTAAACCTACATGCATAAGGCTAGACTTAAGTAAATACGAAGTTACTAAGGTCTTCTTAGTGACTCAGTATTTATAGATCATTTGAATAAATAAGGAGGTGTAAGTGGTACAAAGGTTAAGTTAGACGTGTATAAAATAATTAATAAAGGAGAAAAAACGATGAGAGGTGTATTAGGAGTTAGTAAAAGAATTAGTAAAAGAATTAGGTTAGTCCTTACGTTGTTAGTAATCACAGCATCCATGATAACGACGTGTAATTTTATGAGATATGATAAGATATTAGCGGCAGATACCAATAATGATGACTGGCTTCACTGTGTGGGTAATAAAATCTATGATAATAGGGGAAATGAAGTTTGGCTTACTGGTGCCAATTGGTTTGGATTTAATTGTACAGAGAATGTATTTCATGGGGCCTGGTATGACATAAAGGATATTCTGCAAGACGTTGCAGATAGGGGGATCGGACTTCTTAGAATTCCTATATCTACAGAACTCTTATATAGCTGGATGGTGGGACAACCTAATAAAGTATCTAGTGTAACGGCTTCAAATAATCCTCCTTATTATGTATGTAATCCAGATTTCTATCAGGCGGCAACAGGTGGTATTAAGAACAGTATGGAAATATTTGATATCATTATGGGGTATTGCAAAGAACTTGGCATTAAAGTAATGGTGGATGTACATAGCCCTGATGCTAATAATTCAGGTCATAATTATCCTCTGTGGTATGGATTAAATACAAATACAGCTGGTGTAATCACTACAGAAAAATGGATTAATACTTTAGCATGGCTGGCAGATAAATATAAAAATGATGATACAATACTTGCATTTGACCTTAAGAATGAACCCCATGGACAAAGAGGATATAATGTGGCTGAACCTACGAACTTTGCAAAATGGGACAATACTACAGATGAGAATAATTGGAAATATGCAGCAGAAAGGTGCGCTGCAGCCGTACTTGCCAAAAACCCTAACTTATTAATCATGATTGAAGGAATTGAGCAGTATCCTAAAACAGAACTAGGATTTACCTATGGGACCCCTGATGTGTGGGGAGCAACTGGTAATTTGGCTCCTTATTATGGCGCTTGGTGGGGCGGCAATTTAAGAGGTGTTAAGGATTATCCTATTAATTTAGGTGCACATAACAGTCAAATTGTGTACTCCCCACATGACTATGGCCCCTCTGTGTATAATCAGACATGGTTTAGTAAAGACTTTACTACACAAACCTTATTGGAGGATTATTGGTACGACTCTTGGGCATACATACATGACCAAGAAATCGCTCCTTTGTTAATAGGCGAATGGGGTGGGCATATGGATGGTGGTAAGAATCAAAAATGGATGACTCTATTAAGGGATTATATGATTACGAATGGTATTCATCATACATTCTGGTGCATTAATCCTAATTCCGGAGATACTGGTGGCTTGTTAACCTATGATTGGAAGACTTGGGATGAAGGAAAATATGCTTTATTAAAGCCTGCATTATGGCAGTCTGAGGGTAAATTCATAGGACTTGATCATGAAATACCCCTTGGAACTAATGGAATATCATTAGGAGAATATTACGGAAATTAGTAATATGTAAGAACTGGTAAATGACGGGCATCTTATTCATTACGTTTGCACTGGTGTTATCAAATACACTGCTGTCACACAAAACGAGTAGGGTGTCCATATCATTTACCTTAATTTAATTTTTACAGTTCACCTTTTTACGTTAATTTTTAGCATTTTACTTTTACCTTAACACTTTAACATAAATTTATATTTAACCCTTGACATGGAGTTACCTCTAGATGTTATGCTTAATAGGAGGAAAGAAGA
>DALYNO010000327.1:3983-4975 GCA_031975295.1 Anaerocolumna sp.
GAGAAACGATATGAATGCAAATTTTGTCTATGACATACCAACGAAAGTTTATTTTGGCGAAAATAAATTGGGATACCTTGGAGAAGAACTGGCTAAGTTTGGTAAACGTGTATTATTGATATATGGTGGTGGATCCATCAAAAAAATTGGATTATATGATAAGATTATGAAGGAGCTTAAGGAGGCTGGTTTAGAAGTATTTGAATGTTCTGGAATTGAGCCAAACCCAAGACATACTTCAGTGAATAAAGGTGCAGATATTTGCAAAAAAGAGAATATTGATGTACTGCTGGCTGTAGGTGGGGGTTCAGTTTTAGATGCTTCTAAGTTCATAGGAGCAGCAGCTTTTTATGACGGTGACGCCTGGGATATTATGATTGATAAGGCACCTATTACGAATTGTCTCCCAATTGTAACTGTGCTTACTTTGTCTGCAACTGGTTCTGAAATGGATAATGGCGGAGTTATTACTAATTTGGATACACAGGATAAAATAGGGAAAGGGCATCCTTTATTATTACCAAAGGTATCATTTTTAGATCCAACCAATACTTATACCGTAGATAAATATCAGACTGCTTGCGGAAGCGCAGATATTATCTCTCATATTTTAGAAGTTTATTTTAATATGGATCAGGATTTATATATGCTTGATTGTGTAATGGAAGGCTTACTAAAGACAGTTATTAAGTATACACCAGTAGCGATGAAAGAACCTAATAATTATGAGGCACGCGCAAATCTTATGTGGGCTTCTTCCTGGGCAATTAACGGCTTTGTAAGCGGCAGTAAAGAACAGGCATGGAGCTGTCATCCAATGGAACATGAACTATCAGCCTATTATGATATTACCCATGGATTAGGTTTAGCTATTTTAACGCCTCGATGGTTGGAATATACACTAGATGAAACAACAGTTTCTAAATTCTATCAATTTGGCTGCAATGTATTTGATCTTGATAAAAACAAAGAACCCATGGATGTTGCAAAAG
>DALYNO010000328.1:0-4956 GCA_031975295.1 Anaerocolumna sp.
ATGGTAACCATTGCTTTCTCATAAAGTAAAATCGCTTATTTTATCAAGTAATCTAAGCTTAAATAACTGTGATGTAGAAATTAATAACCAACCACTTTTCTTGGGTGTTTCATTTTAATACAGTTTATCATTTTTTCATTGGGCTCAAATAAAATCTTTAAGGCAGTTTCACCTTTTCGGTAAATTATTACGTATGGCTTTGCATCTTTACTTTTTGAAGTAAAATCTTTTACAGTTAATTTGCCATTATTAAAGCTGTCTAAAGAGTGTGAATTAATTGGAGCCATAACTTCAACTTGTTCAAAGTCAATTTTTAGAGCATTTTTTCTTTTTGCTTTACCCATAATTTTATCAAAGTCCAACTGCCCATCACAGAATACGTATTCATATTCTACATTTAATCTTGGAAATAGATAAACAATTGCCACGATTAATACAGCAGCAAATAATAATAGTATTTGACTTTGGAATGTCAATAAAAATGCTAGGACTGCAAGTGTAATTAACCCAGCCTTTGTTAAAACAGTTCCTATTGTCTGCTGTCGTTTCACCCCAGCTTCTGCATATAACTCATTCATTAATAAACCTCCTGATATTTTGGTATCAATGCTGCCTTACTCTTGACAGCCTGTACTCATTGTCCATTCATATTATACATATATTATACTAAAATTCTCCTGAAATTAAAAGACTAATCCTGAAATGTTATAATAATTTTATAATTATCTTGTATTTTTGTGAATGTTATACAAACATAAAAATACTGCCCAACATAGTAGAACTTAGATATCAGTTAGACTGATTATGACGGTTCTACTATTTTGGACAGTTTCACTGTTTAAAACCCGCGAATAAGACAGATCAATATATTTATCTCCTTGTGAAAAGGATTTATTCTATATTTTTTTAATCAGACAGATTGAACAGCCGTTTTATTACATCATTCCCATTCCGCCTGCGCCGCCTGGCATAGGAGCTGGATCATTTGATTTAATGTTAGCTACAACGGATTCAGTTGTAAGTAATGTAGAGGCTACACTTGTTGCATTTTGTAATGCACTTCTTGTAACTTTAGCAGGATCAAGGATACCAGCTTTAACCATATCTACATATTCTTCTTTTAAAGCATCGAAGCCGATTCCAACTTCTTGTTCTTTTACTTTGCTTGTTACGACAGAGCCTTGTAAACCAGCATTGGATACGATGCAGTTTAGAGGAGATTCTAATGCTTTTAAGATTATATTAGCACCAGTTTTTTCATCACCTTCAAGAGAAGCTGCTAAACTAGCTACTTCTTTAGAAGCATGGATGTAAGCAGAACCACCACCAGCTACAATACCTTCTTCAACAGCTGCTCTTGTTGCTGCAAGGGCATCTTCCATACGAAGTTTCTTTTCTTTCATTTCTGTTTCTGTTGCAGCACCAACACGGATTACAGCTACACCACCAGCTAATTTAGCTAATCTTTCCTGTAATTTTTCTCTGTCAAATTCAGAAGTAGTATCTTCGATTTGAGCTCTGATTTGGTTAATTCTTGCTGCGATTTCTTCTTTATTTCCTTCACCATCAACGATGATTGTATTTTCTTTTTGTACTTTAACAGATTTTGCACGTCCTAATTGATCCATAGTTACTTCTTTTAAGTCTAAACCTAATTCATCCGTAATTACAGAACCACCAGTTAAGATAGCAATATCTTGTAACATAGCTTTTCTTCTATCACCATATCCTGGAGCTTTTACAGCTACTACTGTAAATGTTCCTCTTAATTTATTAAGAATTAATGTTGTTAATGCTTCTCCTTCAATATCTTCAGCAATAATTAAAAGTTTAGCACCGGATTGTACAATTTGTTCTAATACAGGAAGGATTTCCTGAATATTAGAGATTTTTTTATCTGTAATTAAGATGTAAGGATTTTCTAAATTAGCTTCCATCTTATCCATATCTGTTGCCATATAAGCAGAAATGTATCCTCTGTCAAATTGCATACCTTCTACTAAATCTAATTCTGTTTTCATTGTTTTAGATTCTTCAATAGTAATAACACCATCGTTGGATACTTTTTCCATAGCGTCAGCCACCATTTCGCCTACAGCATCATCACCTGCAGAAATAGCTGCTACTCTTGCAATCTGATCTTTTCCTGTAAGTGTAGAACTCATTTTGCCGATAGCTTCAACGGCGCATTCTGTTGCTTTGTGCATACCTTTTCTTAAAATAATAGGATTTGCTCCAGCAGCAAGGTTTTTAATACCTTCATTAATCATTGCTTGTGCTAAAACAGTTGCTGTAGTGGTACCATCACCTGCTACATCATTTGTTTTAGTAGCAACTTCTTTCACTAACTGTGCTCCCATATTTTCAAACGCATCTTCTAATTCGATTTCTTTTGCAATTGTTACACCATCATTTGTAATTAAAGGTGCACCAAATGATTTATCAAGCACTACATTTCTACCTTTAGGTCCTAAAGTTACTTTTACAGTATTCGCCAATGAATTTACACCAGCTTCTAAAGCTGCTCTTGCTTCTGCGCCATGTTTAATTTCTTTTGCCATTTTTAACTGCCTCCTATACTATATTTATAATGAATTAGTCTTCTACGATAGCAACAATATCGTTTTGCTTTACTACTATAAATTCTTCATCTTCTAATTTAACTTCTGTTCCAGAATATTTGGAATAAATTACTTTATCACCTGGCTTAACTTGCATCGTAACTTCTTTACCATCCACTATTCCTCCTGGACCAACTGCAATTACCTCTGCCTGCTGAGGTTTTTCTTTTGCCTGACCTGGTAAAACAATACCTGATTTTGTTGTTTCTTCAGCTACTAATTGCTTTAAAACTACCTTATCTCCTAATGGTACTAACTTCATATCATTTTCCTCCTTATAATTCTTTTATACTATCAGAAATTATTCAATACTTCTGATATGAGGTGCCTTTATGACACCGTACACTAATTCAGGATAAACACCCTGATAGGTTATATTGTTTTGTTTATTATTAGCACTCACTTAGGTTGAGTGCTAACTGATAAACTATATATTAGTAAATTTGCTTTTAATATGCAAATATACTTCTCATTAAAAAATCCCGTATTTACTACCTATTCTTATTGTTTCTCATGTTTTCTCTCTAAATCTTATTTTTCCTCACTTTTTTATTATTAAGCTGCCAAGAGTGGAACTTTTCTATAATTTAACTAAAATATTCCCGAGTTTCTTTCTTTCATACCCATTTTAAACAGCAAAGTAAAGATTTCCAAATCTTGCGGATTACTTTCCCCCATGCTATAATAAATGAAAAACGAAAGTGTATTAACACGAAGAATGGAGTTTACTTTGAAAGAGAAATTATATACTATACCTGTCAATGAAGCTTTTGACGCAGACACAGAATGCCCTATCTGCCATATGAAAAAGACTCTAGAAGAGAGCGCCATTGAATTTACCATGGGACCAAGCTATATGGAGGATGATGTTAGAGCCGAAACAGATAAAATTGGCTTCTGTTCCCACCATGTGAGTAAACTATATGAAAATCAAAACCGTCTGGGACTAGCCCTAATGTTGAAAACTCATATGGATAAAACAATTGCTGACCTTGAAAAATTAAGTACAAAATCAGGTAAATCCACCTCCTCTTTTTTAAAGAAGAAATCTGATATCACACCTGTAAAAGCCTATGTGAATCATTTGGATGAATCCTGTTATATCTGCGATAAAATAAATAATTCCTTCAACCGTTATATTCTCACCCTTTTTACCTTATATAATACAGAAGAGGCCTTTCGAGATAAGTTTAAACACTCAAAAGGTTTTTGCACTACTCACTACGGTCTTCTTTTCGAAGAAGCCAGTAATTATTTAAGTTCAACTACTTTAGAGGACTTTAGAAAAATCCTAACCACTCTTTATCTTGACAATCTCAAAAGAGTAAAAGGTGACTTAGAGTGGTTTATAGATAAATTTGACTATCGCTATGTAAATGAGCCTTGGAAAAACGCCAAAGATGCCCTGATTCGAACCTTGGTTAAAACCAATAGTACATTATAGTCATACACATAAGTATCCATAAGAAAACGTCTTAAATTAATTATGATTTAAGACGTTTTAATGAGCATTTATTTGCATTCCTTTTAATCTTATTAGAAGTCCGCCGAATAAATACCTGAAATATAATTTTTATTTTAACAATTCCTTTAAATCTCTTGCTTTTGCTTTAATTCTATCATTAGCATCTCTGGAAATTAAAACCTTAGAAATCCATCTGCTCGCTTCATCATTTTTGCCAGTTCTTCTAGCTAAATCAGCTAATAAATACGTAACTGTATTTTCGTCCATGCCGCACATTGGAAACATCTCTTTTGAAAATGCATCAGAAAATCCTTCATATGCATTGGATATGAATTCCTTTTCCTCTTTATTTAGCTGCTTCATTAATTCCTTATTGGCCTCAGTTTGCTCTTCTGCCATTAACGCTTCTGCTTTGCCTCTTAAAAGCCATGCAGTTTTAAGGCATGTATAAGCCCTTTCACTTAATTTACTGCGTTTTACTACAGTATTAGCTAGGGCCAGCTTGTGTCTGGCTATTGCTTCATCATAGGTTAAGGAATCACCACTAGTTGCCATGCCTTTAAAAGCTGAGGATATATGTTCCTTAATTTGTTTTGCTTGCACACTAGTCATGTAATTAAAAAATCTGTTTAATGCACCATATCCGCAATGAGGGCACACAATGGCATCATATTTCAAGGAATCAACGTGCTGGTATTTAGGTCTTAAATCCGTATCTGCTGATATTAATTTAACCTTACCGGTCTTTACAGTTTTTGCTTTAAATTCCTTATCACATACAGGACAATTATAACTTTTATCAAATATATAGTCTGATTCTGGTATGACTGCTTTTTCACTTTCAGTAGAACTATCCTGTGGTTTTTTATT
>DALYNO010000329.1:0-4949 GCA_031975295.1 Anaerocolumna sp.
AGAAAAATCGCAACTGTCAATATGAGTACGAATCATATTATAGCGATTACCGCTTTTGCCGAAATATTTCTCCAATATTTCTTCTCTCTTATCCTCACTTAATTTTGAATAAGCATAACCTGCGGCTTCTGTGATAGCACCACCAAACCCGTGAAATGTCTGATATTTAATATCTGCATATAAATTCACAACATTCATTGCATTCCCTGGTTCTGCAATAAGCTCTTTTCTTTCAACTGTCGTAATTGCTTGGTCATTCTCATATCTAGTAACTATAATCTCCATAATTGAATCCACACAGTAATTTACACTGTGGCCATATCTGGCTCCCTTTCTGATTTCATATCCTTTTGTTATGTTGTGCGTGTATTCCCATTTCGAGGGTTAATACCAATATCTTTGCTTAATATCCTCTATCGCCGCAAGGAGCCACCTATCTGCTAATGCAAGCCCATGTCTGCGCTTATATTAAAATCTCTATTTATTAGTTTAATTCATATAGACTTTTATATTTGTTATATTACCACTGCGAACTCTAGCAGCAGCTTCTCCACTTAAAACACTTCCCCAGATCTTATCTCCGCCATCTAATTCAAAACCAGTAATCGTTCCAGAGTCAGTACCATAGGTATTCTTTTTAGAAGGATTATAATAGGTTACTGTGCAATCTGATAAGAAAGTAAAGCTAGCTTCGCCCTGCTCATCAAACATCCATCCAGGTAACTTAGGATTAAAATTAAGGGTAAGTTCTCCATTATCATAAGAGAATACTTTACTTCCAATAAACATTTCCGTCCACATAGATAGTAGTTCTGTTGTAGAACCACTCAACCTTGCCACATAACCTCTTCCGTGTACCTCAGGATTCGGATTGGCACTTGATGCTATAAAGGAACTGTTTTCTAATATACTTCTTCCATACATACTTGGCGATAGGAATGGAATTAACGTATTAGGTAATTCTTCATAATATTCCTCAATTAAACCAGCTTTTAACATACCCAGGAGATATTTATATTCCATATGCAGGAAGATACTCTCTCTTTCTAACCAACCGGGAGTAAATGCACGTATTCTACCATTTTCCATAGAGATATCTTCAATGGGAACACTGGTTTTATACATTTTCAGTTTTTTATCAAATAGATCACTGCTCTTTACATTTTGACATAAAATTTTGGCTTCTTCTCTATTATCCATAACTGTAAGCATTCTAGCAGGTCCTTCTAGAAAATGAGGCAGTGGCGTAACTTTAAATGAAACAACATTTGCTTTTTGCAAACCATAGTGACTCATTACCGGCTCTCCATTTACAGCAACTGGTTCAAACTCACTTGCTTCAAAAGTAAAGTAAGTAGGTACAATCCCCTTTCCATAAGTTAATGCTTTATTAATTCCTTGATTCACTTTTTCATCTATTAGTGTAAACATTTCTAAAAGTTTACTTGTATCCAAAGAGATATTTGTTCCATCCAACCCAAATCTGGTTTCACTTCTGTAATCTTCTCTAGCTAAACTTACCAGATTCCAATAAGTGAACTGATCAATATCACCCTCAAACGCTTTAGTTAACAATTCAAATGCCTTTCCAAGTAATTCATATACTTCCTTGGGAAGAGAAAGAGTATCTGAAATATATAGGGATTGTTTGATAAAATGAACCAGTCTCTTTAGTTCAAAGGTTTCTGGCATACCACTGCCAATTAATCCTGGAAGTCCATTCATGGCATCATTCCAGCCTGGTTTTCCACCCTCCATTTCAATTCCCATTCCTTCGGGATCCAATGTAGTGAATTTAACGATAGCAAGTGTAATTAATTTGGACATTAAAGTGGTAGTTACAAAAGAGCCATTCTTTGTTTTCAGCCAATTGGTACCATTCTTATGAAATCCTTTTAAAGATGCCTTTTCTTCATCGTGAATAAGTGCACCATATTGTCTTACTCTATTTTTGTTTATAACATACTTTTCACACCTTGGTAGTACAAGGGCAGCACTGTCATAGAATCTATAGGTATTATCCTTAAATAACAATTCTTCGGCTTTATCTGGGAAAATCCTCAAATAATCTTCCACTAAATCCATATTATAATCCCAGTGATCGCTCCAATAGCCTTCTCCAAAACCGGCTTCAATGTTTTCATCACACAGCTTTAAAAGTGTTTCCAGAAAGCTGTCTTCTTCTCCGATTAATTCCAGATTCCCAGCTGCAATTGCACCAAAAATTTGACCAGGTGTAAAAGGCTTTTGCATAACTTTAATCAGCTTTTCACTATGTTCTTTTATGTTAGCATTTAAGAAATCTTCTATGATAGGTTTAGCTTCCTCTTTTAATGTAAAAGTGGCTGGGCGTACTTCCAGGGGATTATAACCATCAATTTGAATCAAATCAAAAAAGGTCTTAATATTAAAGTTACCTATTTGAGGTTTAAAAAAAACATCATTTCTTCTGTTTTGATTTACATCTCTAAAATTGCCATTTCCTTGTGAAAACCATTCACCTGCAATAGAGAAGAAATTGTAATCTCTTTCTGGATCTCCGTGTTTTCTACTAAAAAGATGGACTACTGATCTATCTTTCCCTTCATTAAATACAAAAGGATACCCGCCTCTTAAGAAATTATCTAGATAACACTGTTCTATATATTGATCAAAGACTGGTTTTGCAGTTTTAGTTTTAACATCCTTCGTAAGTTCCTCAACCAAGTCATCGGCAATGCGTTCTTTTTCATCAAAGAAATTGTCTGTACTTAAAACATCCAGTCTTTCGTTTAACTGATTCATTGTTGCTGCATAACCTGTTAAAGTATGCATAATATGGCTGCTGCCTGGTTTAAGAGAAGTTTTAACCGGTGTAAAGCCGCAAGGAACCTTGTTTGCAAAACATTGCTCCTTACTCATACAATAGGATAGATTCTGTTCCAAAAATTCCACCGGATAGATGAAAGAAGTGTCATAACCAAATACGACTTCTGCATCATATATAACTGGAAGCCTTTCTCCCTTAGAGATGGTGCAATAAAAATATCCGCCTTCTATTTCTGAAACTTCTGCAGAGTCATCACTGGAAGCTCTTAGACTATAGTAGGGTGACCTGTTATCAATATTTTTAATATCTGTCCAGCTTTTTAATAGATTGGACATTTCTTTAAATTCACCATTTTTAATACCATAGGGTATAATCTTAGGAAGCCCATCTATTAATTCAATCTCTTTTTCTGCATCAGATATATTGGTTACTTCAACTTTTCTTACAAGTGCACCAATGGTGTCCTTTGGTAATACATAATATTTAATTGTAATTCTAAGACCTAATTTATTATTGATTTCTTCAATGGTAATACTATTCTTCTTAATAAATAGCGTTCTCTCTGCTTCCTGATCCATTGAAAGAAATGGCTCAAAATAAGTACCATTGCATTTTAAAAAGGTTCTAAATCCCTTTAAAGGTGTATTCTCATAAGCAGTATTGGCAGGATTAAACTCCATAATAGCATTACTTTTATTATGTATACCAAAGCTATTAATACCTTGCCCTCTATTTGTATAATATACCCATAGAGGTATTCCTTTGATCCCTGCAAGCCCGGGTAAAAAACTGGAGAAGGGAGGTTTTTTGTCATAATTCTTAATTATGTAGGTGTTACCTTCCAGATAATATTGTTCCATATTGACCTCTTTCTAGTATTAGTAAATACTGATATGTTTCTTCCAACGTTACATCATCTTTCAAAAAAATTATAACCCCTATACCAGGAAAAATCAATATAAAAACATTTTTATTTCGTTCTTTTTCCCTTTTCTTTGTATTATTTGTATAATATATTATGCATTATTTAGTATTTATTGTATGTAATTTTTTACAGTCTCGTATATTACTTATATTTTACTTGTTTTATTGCCATATATATACTATTTTTTGCTCATTATTGCGTTTTTATATTTGAAAACGTTTTTATATAGAGTAAATTAAGTGTGCTGCCTCTGTTAGATTGACTGCACCTAATGCTTTTATTACAGTGCGAAATGATTACTTGCATATGTGCAATAAAACTATGATTTGATGCAAAAAAATAGCTCCTTCAGTATTGTCACGCAAATCTATGTAAGCTATGATGACAATAGTGAAAGAGCTTCATTCACTTCTAAACCTATGGTAAGACTTATACTGATTCTTTTACAATCTGTACCAGCTTCTTAACTTGTTCGTTGATTTTAGACAAATCTTCTTCGGTTGGTGAACCAAGGAATTCTACCGGCTCAATAAATTCCCATGACATATTTAATCTAGTTAATATATCATCCAGCTCTCTTTGGGCACCGCCAGACCAACCATAGGAACCAAAACGGAAAGCTTTTCTATTAAATACTTTTTTCTTACCTAATTCTTCAAGTGCCGCTCCCATTGGCGGAAACATTTTAAACTCATAAGTAGGCATAGCTAATATAATTCCTGTAGAAGTCCAAGCAGAAGTTAATATTGTTCCCCAAGAATCCTGCGGTACCTGATGGACATGAACAATAATATCTTCCTTCTCCAGCTGTTCTATAGCATATTTTACTGCTTTTTCGGTCATGCCATACATGGATCCCCATATAAACGTTATTTCTTTTCTTGCAGGTCCTTTTTGGTAATCTGCATAATCAGAATAAGCCTGTATAATTTCCTCTACGTCTTTACCTCTATAGGATAAACCATGACCTGGTGCAATGGTATGAATAGTAAGAGCCCTACATTTTTCAATTGCTTTTTTAACTTGAGGTGAAAATGATGCCACTATATTGGAATAATACCTAATGGTATCAACTTCATAAGCAGTTCTTTCTTCTTTGGTTAATTCATCAGCATAGATAGCTTTTGTTGTTCTGCCAAAAGAGCCAAATGCATCGCAGGGAAATAAGGTCTTTGTACTGGTATCATAAGTTCCAATGGTATCCGGCCAATGAAC
>DALYNO010000330.1:0-4945 GCA_031975295.1 Anaerocolumna sp.
CATGAAAGACTGCTCAGTTGTAACAGCAACCTACGAATTGGAAGAAGGCGTTTATGGTAAGATTGGTATAATCGGTCCTAAACGAATGGATTATGAAAAGGTTGTAGGAACTTTGCAGACACTAATGGTACAGCTGGATGAGATATTTAAAAAGAAAACATAGTGTAATAGCATCCTGAATATGGATTGTGTTTTCTGACATTACACTAGCAGAAAGAAAGGTGGTTTAAAAAGTGGTAGATAAGATGAATTCAATGGATGAAAATATAGAAGCAGTTGATCAAGAAGTAGAGGTTACTACTGAATCTACTGAAACAAATAGCAATGAAGCAGTAGATGAAACTGTTAGTGAATCCTGCGAATGTGATACAGAAGAGGATACTGAGGAAGTAGAAGAGACCAAAAAATCCTTCTTTAAAAAGGATAAAAAAGATAAAAAAGATAAGAAGGACTTAAAAATAGAAGAATTAAATGATAAATTAATTCGTAATATGGCGGAATTTGATAACTTCCGTAAACGTTCTGAAAAAGAAAAAGCACAGATGTTTGAAATTGGTGCTAGAGATATCATTGAAAAAATACTTCCTGTTATCGATAATTTCGAAAGAGGTCTTGGCGCAATTACAGAAGATGAAAAAGAAAGTGCCTTTGTCCAAGGAATTGAAAAAATCTATAAGCAAATGGTTACAACACTCTCAGAAGCTGGACTTAAACCTATTGAGGCTGTTGGAAAAGAATTTGATCCTAACTTCCATAATGCAGTAATGCATGCAGAAGATGCAGAATTAGGAGAGAATTTAGTAGCTGAAGAATTCCAAAAAGGTTATATGTACCGTGAAACAGTAATACGCCATAGCATGGTTAAGGTTGTAAACTAGCAGTCATTTCAAGCGATTTACCATCGCTTTTAATAATAAATCAACTTAAAAAGTAAATAAGAATTGACAATTCATTATAGGAGGAAATATATTATGGGTAAAATCATAGGAATCGATTTAGGAACCACAAATTCATGTGTTGCCGTAATGGAAGGCGGAAAGCCAGTAGTTATCGCGAATACAGAAGGAGCTAGAACAACTCCATCCGTAGTAGCTTTTACAAAAACAGGAGAAAGATTAGTTGGTGAATCTGCAAAACGTCAGGCTGTAACTAACTCTGATAAAACAATCTCTTCAATTAAGAGACATATGGGTACTGAATACAAAGTAACGATTGATGACAAAAAATATACACCACAAGAAATCTCTGCAATGACTCTTCAAAAATTAAAAGCAGATGCAGAAAGCTACTTAGGTGAAAAAGTTACAGAAGCAGTTATAACAGTTCCAGCTTACTTTAACGATGCTCAAAGACAGGCAACTAAAGATGCTGGTAAAATAGCTGGTCTTGATGTTAAGAGAATTATCAACGAACCTACAGCAGCAGCATTAGCTTATGGTCTTGATAATGAACATGAACAAAAAATCATGGTATACGATTTAGGTGGTGGTACATTCGACGTATCCATTATTGAAATCGGTGATGGCGTTATCGAAGTTTTAGCAACCTCTGGTGATAACAGACTTGGTGGAGATGACTTTGATGAAAGAGTTACAAGATATATGATCGACGAATTCAAAAAAGCAGAAGGCGTTGATTTATCCTTAGATAAAATGGCACTTCAAAGATTAAGAGAAGCTGCAGAAAAAGCCAAGAAAGAATTATCTTCAGCTACAACTACAAACATTAACCTTCCTTTCATCACTGCAACAGCAGAAGGTCCTAAACACTTTGACTTAAACTTAACAAGAGCTAAGTTTGATGAATTAACTCATGATTTAGTAGAAAGAACAGCAACACCAGTTCAAAATGCATTAAGAGATGCTGGTATTACATCTTCTGAATTAAAGAAAGTATTATTAGTTGGTGGTTCTACTCGTATTCCTGCAGTTCAGGATAAAGTGAAACAATTAACTGGTCATGAACCATCTAAAACATTAAATCCTGATGAATGTGTTGCTATCGGTGCATCCATTCAGGGTGGTAAATTAGCAGGTGATGCAGGTGCAGGAGATATCCTTTTATTAGACGTTACGCCATTATCCCTAAGCATTGAAACTATGGGTGGTGTAGCAACAAGATTAATCGAGAGAAACACTACAATCCCTACTAAAAAGAGCCAAATCTTCTCTACAGCAGCTGATAACCAAAGTGCAGTTGATATCAACGTAGTACAGGGTGAAAGACAGTTTGCCAAAGATAACAAGAGCCTTGGACAATTCAGACTTGATGGAATTCCACCAGCAAGAAGAGGTGTTCCTCAAATCGAAGTTACATTTGATATTGATGCAAATGGTATCTTAAATGTATCTGCTAAAGATTTAGGAACAGGAAGAGAACAACACATCACAATTACAGGTGGATCTAACCTTTCTGACGCTGATATTGATAAAGCAGTAAAAGAAGCAGCTGAATACGAAGCACAGGATAAAAAACGTAAAGAAGCTGTTGAAGTAAGAAATGATGCTGATTCCATGGTATTCCAAACTGAAAAAGCTTTAACAGAAGCTGGCGATAAAGTAAGTGCTGATGAAAAAGCAAAAGTAGAAGCTGATTTAGCTCACTTAAAAGGTCTTGTAGAAAAATCCAATCCTGAAGTTATGTCTGAAGGAGAAGTAGAAGATATTAAAGCCGCAAGAGAAAAATTAATGGAAAGTGCTCAAGCTTTATTTGCTAAACTTTACGAACAAAACCAGGGCGGTCCTGCTCCTGATATGTCCGCTGCTGGAAATGGTCCTGCAGATGACGTAGTAGATGGAGATTACAGAGAAGTTTAATAGTTTACGATTGCTAAATGCCAAAATGGTTTACAGCTGGTGAAGGCTGTTTATCATTCCTATCCAAAGCTAATGCAATGAATTGTGGCACAAAGCAAAAATAAAGTTTTAACTTGACGATTTCCCAATAATTCATTACAATATGATTTGACTTGTCAAAACGGATTGTAACAGATATAAAGCACAATAGGCGGTCTTAATGACTGCCTATTTGTTAATATAAGAGATTAGATATTAGATAACTATTCAGTCTTACGTTACCCTGATATACGTTTATTGTATATTTTGCGCAATAGATTCTATTAATCATAAGTAACTGAATAGTCACAGGTTTAGGAGGATGGATTAAAGCATGGCAGATAAACGTGATTACTATGAAGTCTTAGGACTTTCCAAGACTGCAACTGACGATGATATAAAGAAGGCATACAGACAACTTGCTAAAAAATATCATCCGGATTCTAATCCGGGTAATGCAGAAGCAGAAGCCAAATTCAAAGAAGCTTCAGAAGCATATGCTGTATTAAGTGACGGCGATAAGAGAAGACAATACGACCAGTTTGGACATTCAGCTTTTGATGGGGGAGCTGGCGGCGGTGGCTTTGACTTCAACAATATGGATATGGGAGATATCTTTGGGGATATCTTTGGTGATTTATTCGGTGGCAGCAGAGGCAGAAGAGCGAATAATGGACCTATGAAAGGGCCAAATGTACGTGCAGGTGTAAGAATTACATTTCAGGAATCTGTTACTGGTGTTGAGAAAGAACTGGAACTTAACTTAAAAGAAGAGTGCACAACTTGTCATGGCAGTGGGGCAAAACCTGGAACTAGTACAGAAACCTGTAAAAAGTGTGGAGGAAAAGGTCAGGTAGTCTATACCCAACAGTCTCTATTTGGTATGGTAAGAAATGTTCAGACTTGTCCGGATTGTAATGGAACTGGTAAAGTAATCAAAGATAAATGTGGCGATTGCTATGGAAGCGGTTACGTTAGTAAAAGAAAGAAAATACAGGTTTCCATCCCTGCTGGTATTGATAATGGACAGAGTATTCGTATTCGTGAAAAAGGAGAGCCTGGAACAAACGGTGGAGAACGAGGAGACTTATTAGTAGAAGTTACCGTAAGCCGTCATCCTATCTTCCAACGTCAGGATTATGATGTATATTCTACAGCACCTATATCCTTTGTTCAGGCAGCACTTGGTGGCGATGTGAGAATTAGTACGGTTGATGGAGATGTATTATATAATGTTAAACCTGGAACTCAAACTGATACAAAAGTTAGATTAAAAGGAAAAGGAATCCCAACTCTTCGCAACAAACAGGTTAGAGGGGATCATTATGTAACTCTTGTTATTCAAGTTCCTACAAAATTATCTTCAGAGCAAAAAGAACTCCTACAAAAGTTTGACAATGCCATGAATGGTACGGTTGAAGCAGAGAACGTTGAACCTGAAAAAGATAAAGACAAAGAAAAAGGCAAAAAGAAATTCTTTGGTAAGTAAACCGTATAAGCAAAATAAAATATAAATATAAAAAGGTAAATGAAATATAAATAGGATATATGAAATAAATCATACAAAGGTATAGTCAGGAGTCATTTATGAAATGGGTAAAACTTACGCTTAAAACACTGGCAGAAGCGGTGGAACTGGTAAGCAATATGTTAAGTGAATTAGGTATAGAGGGTATTGAAGTCATAGATAATGTCCCAATTACAGAAGAAGAGAAAAAGGCAATGTTTATTGATATTCTCCCAGAATTAGATACAAATGATAAGACTGCCTTTGTAACATTCTATTTAAATGAAGATGATAACAGGGATGAAGTGGTTCATCATATTAAACGAGAATTAGAAGAATTATCTACATTTGTTGATGTAGGTGAAGGGTCAATCGAAGTATCAGAAACTGAGGATGTGGACTGGATTAATAACTGGAAAGCTTATTTTAAACCTTTTCGAGTGGATGATACAATTGTTATCAAACCCACATGGGAGGTATTAACAGAGCAAAAAGATACGGATTTGGTAATTGAAATAGATCCAGGTACTTCTTTTGGAACAGGTTCTCACGAAACTACGAAACTATGTATTTTAGGACTAAAAAAATATTTAAAACCAGAAAT
>DALYNO010000331.1:0-4928 GCA_031975295.1 Anaerocolumna sp.
CAAGCCGGTCGGCAATGACAACACCAGCACCACAGAAACTACAAGTGGTGGCAGTGGTATCTTTATCTGTTATTAAAACGGCACCACAATTATTACAGTGGTACTCCGTTATATCTTCTTTATTCAGGTAGGGGGTATGGTTATGTGGCTTGTGACTATGCTCTGTTTCCATGGCCTCAATATTTTCATTTCTTCCACAGTTGTCACAATGAAGCATTCCGCTTAAACTATCAAAAGCCATATCGGAGCCACAGCTGGGGCATTTGTAATGTACAATCATAAAATTGCCTCCTATTTTTATCTAAACAAAAATATACCTATTTAACGAATTTATTCCATGCCCGAAGCAGTGGCATCAGATACGCGAATAAGCAGCGGACTACTTAAGCCGCCGCTTATTATGCGTAAACTAAGATTGGATTATTTATTTAAACCTGCTTTTAATGCTTCTAATTCATTGTCAATACTAGAGTCTTCGTTATACTTATCCATTAAATCATCAATTGTATTACTTCCGTTGCGATTTAATTCAGCCATAGCATTTGCCTTATCAAGGACTTTGTCAGCCATTTCTTCATATCTTGCAAAGCTTGCAATGGAATCGTTTGCACTTGTTACGGAAGAAGTCATTTTATTCACTCTTTCCTGTGCTTTGGCAACTGCTAACTTGCCTTTTATCATTTCTTTTCTGGATTCCAGTTCATTAATATCACCAACTAACTTATCATGCATTTCACGCATTTGAACTGCATTCTTATGGGAGATATCATAAGCTTCCTGAAATCCTTTTAATTTGGAACCAAGAGAAGCTTTTTGTTCTAAGAATTTTCTTGCGTCAGTTTCATTGTTTGCTTCCAATGCCTTTATAGCATAGTTTTGCATTTTTGTGATATCTTCATTGCAGTCATCTAAAACACGTTTGGCACGTTGCTCTTCTGCCATTATAGTAGCAGTTTCGGCTTTTACTTTTCCTAAGTCGGTGTTAAGATTTCTTAAGCATTGATCAATCATTTTTTCAGGATCTTCAGCTTTATCAAGTAAAGCATTAATGTTGCTTGCCATTATGTCTTTGAATCGGGATAATATACCCATATACATGCCCTCCTATAATCTATTTCCATTTATTGATAATCTACTCTCTCAGTTTATTATCTTTTCTTTCTAACGTCAAGTTAAAATACGGTTAAAAAAATAATGAAAAGATTAAAATAACTAGCCAAATAAGCATAAACAGTGTATTTATAGAGGATAAATCCAAAATACAATTGACATCCTATTTTTAGTGATGTACATTATTTATGTAATATATATGCCTGTTTGAGTTTGCACATTTGTTTATTTTTTTGTGCATTGATAATGCTTTTTATAAAATACAAAATTTAAATAGATAGCTTTTAGAAATATTGATTATTTGTATAGTGTCGATTCAATTTAATATGCATAATGGGAGGATGGACACAGATGGAGGTTAAATGCTAAAAAAAGAAATAGCGGAGAATGGAATCGTAAGTTACGGTAATTTAAGCCGAATTGCGAAAGTCATGGAAAAGGGAAGGAAAGGGGAAGATATAACGGTAGCAATGCTTGGCGGCTCTATAACCCAAGGCTCCTTATCCAGCACCCCTAAGACCTGTTATGCCTATCATGTGTATGAGTGGTGGAAGAATCAATTTAAGGATAGTAAGATTACTTATGTGAATGCTGGTATTGGTGGCACAACTTCTCAATTTGGAGTTGCAAGAGTGGAGAGTGATCTTTTAAAATACAATGCTGACTTTGTTATTGTGGAATATAGTGTAAATGATGTGGAAAGTGATTTATTTAAGGAAACCTACGAAAGTCTGATACGAAAAATTCTTACATACCCTAATGAACCTGGGGTATTAATCGTAAATAATGTGCAATATAATGATGGAGTTAATGCACAAAACATCCATAATGCAATAGGTAAATATTATGATTTGCCTATGGTTAGTATGAAAAACAGCATATATCAGGAAGTTGAAACTGGTAGACTGAAAAAAGAAGAAATTACGCCAGATGACCTTCATCCAAACGATACGGGACATAAGTTAATTGGTGATATTATTAGCAATATGCTTTGTAATATAAATGAAAAAGTCATTAAAAATGACATACCAAGTGAATATGTAATACCAAACACAACATTCACTAACAACAGGTATATAGATAGTGTTAGACTTCAGAATAAAAATGAATTATATGTGGCAGATGGATTTATAGCAGATTATAAAGAACAAAAGGAAATTACGGATATTTTTAGAAACGGCTGGATTGGTAAAAAAGTTGGGGACACCATACATTTTGATCTAGAGGGCGGTATGATTTCAGTGCAGTTTAGAAAGTCCGTGAAGAGAATGGCACCTATTGCCAAGGCTGTAATAGATAACCATATAGAGCATGCAATCCTTTTAGATGGAAACTTTGAAGAAACCTGGGGAGATTGCCTCTACCTTCAAGATCTGCTTGTAGGTGGAGATCAGGGCAAACATACCTTAGATATTACAATTTTACAGGCAGAAGACAATAGTGAAGTAGATTTTTATCTTGTTTCTGTCATTACAGCAGATAGGGTTAGATTAGAAGCATAGAATTATTTTGCAGGCAGTTAATAATGGGAGGAAATACAAGTGAAAAAAATTACAATTCAGGATGTTGCAAAAGAACTGAATTTGTCCAGAAATACAGTAGCAAAAGCGCTTAATAACAGTGAGACGGTAGCTTATGAGACCAGATATGTAGTAATTAAGAAAGCTTATGAAATCGGATACTCCAAGTTATCTCAGACTGTTTTAAATGAATATAAAATTAAAGATCGTATGGAAAAAGTGAAGACGGTAGTGGTTTTTGCTAGACGAGAACTCTCAACTTTTTGGAACCGTATTATCATGGGCATATCAGATGAGCTTAATAAAAACAACTGTAGATTACAGCTTAATTTTATAAGTGAGGAGGATGAGGAAAATCTTGTGCCTCCACTTGACATGGAATCGGATATGAGTGGCATTATTGTATTAAATGTATTTCGTAAATCTTATCTGGAGTTAATTATTAAGAAAGATGTACCAATTGTATTTTTGGATGGACCAAGTAATATATATGAGATTACAGGACTTGGCGATGTAATCTTATTTGAGGGATTTAATAGTACCAGAATTATTACAAATCACCTTGTTGAGCAAGGTATGAAAGAAATTGGATTTATAGGGGATATTAGCTATTGCAGAACCATAAGAGATAGATATGATGGATATTTAGATGCTTTGCAAAACCATAATATTAAGCCTTTAGAGAAATTTGTTATAACAAAACATGTAGAACACAAATATTATAGACAAGAAGAAGTAACCAATGAACTGGAGCAACTAGACCATCTTCCAGAGGCATTTGTTTGTGCCAATGATGATATTGCAAAAGATGTTATGCTTTGGCTGAAGAAAAAAGGGGTAAAAGTACCAAAAGAAGTGGCAGTTACAGGCTTTGATGATAAAGAAGAGGTCGGATTATTATCACCGTCACTTACAACAGTTCATATCGGTAATCAGAGAATGGGAAGAAGACTTGTACAAAGGTTGATATGGAGAATTGAAAATAGAAATTTACCAAAAGAGATATTAATGATTAATACAGAAGTGATCCTTAGAGAATCTTCCGTTACAATGCAGTCATAAGCCATACCAGTCATTGTACAGAAATTATAAATAAGGTTGAAATTACGGACAATCTGTAGTATCTTTTTAATATTGCATATTGGAAAGTGAGAAGTGTGAAAGAAAAACACATTCACGCTGGGTTTGTATTCTGAAAAGGAATGCAAACACGCATTCTCAGAAAATGGAGGCAAATTATGTGGATAGCAGATGGTTGGAAAGACTATGAAGTAATAGATACATCTAACGGAGAAAAATTAGAGAGATGGGGCAAGTATTTGCTGGTTCGACCGGATCCACAGGTACTTTGGGATACGGAGAAAAAAGAAATTGGTTGGAAAAAGAAAAACGGGCATTATCATAGAAGCAGTAAAGGCGGCGGAGAATGGGAGTTTTTCGATTTACCCAAGCAATGGAAGATTAATTATAAGGATTTGACTTTTAACTTACAGCCCTTTAGCTTTAAGCATACGGGTATTTTCCCGGAACAGGCAGCCAATTGGGAATGGTTTGGCGACCTCATAAGGGAGGAGAAGAAAAAGAATCCTGACAAGGAAATCAAGGTATTAAACTTATTTGCATATACTGGTGGAGCCACACTTGCAGCAGCCAAAGCGGGAGCAAGTGTTACCCATGTAGATGCATCTAAAGGAATGGTTACGTGGGCAAAAGAAAATGCTGGTTATTCAGGTCTGGATCAGGCACCTATCAGGTATATTGTGGATGATTGTGTTAAATTTGTGGAACGTGAAATCAGACGAGGTAACTTGTATGATGCAGTTATTATGGACCCACCTTCGTATGGTAGAGGACCCAAGGGAGAGATCTGGAAAATTGAAGAGAGTATTCATTCCTTTGTTAAACTTTGTTCAGGAGTTTTGACAAAGGACCCTTTATTCTTCTTGATTAATTCATATACAACTGGTTTACAACCTGCTGTATTAGCCTATCTTTTGGGAATTGAGGTAGGAAGCAAATATCAAGGAACCATTAAGGCTGATGAGATTGGACTTTTAGTATCCTCTAATCAATTGGTGCTTCCTTGCGGTGCATCAGGTAGATGGCAGAAATAATAAATAGCTAGGGATTTGTAAAATAGCAACATACTATTTATAAGTAGTTGTGATTTTGCAAATCCCTTTATTTGTAATTGGGATTGACATATACATATAGGTAAATTATTATGAATAACGATAACTATTTCTATATATTGCTATAATATGAGTTAAGCGACAAATGCCCTACTTTTTATATTAC
>DALYNO010000332.1:0-4917 GCA_031975295.1 Anaerocolumna sp.
TTGAAAATTTTATTAGAATTTTCAGGGTTGTTATACTGTTCAGTTATCAAGGTTCATAACCTGATTGTCCAGGTTTTTTACTTACTTTGTTGTAACTTTTTCGTTTGTAAGTTTGCGGTGTCTTGCACCAGCTCGAATATCTTATCACACTTACAAGGAGTTGTCAACTACTTTTTTTAATTATTTTTCAGAAGTTTTGACTCTCAAAAAAGCTAACGGAGAAGGAGGGATTTGAACCCTCGCGCCGCTATTAACGACCTACTCCCTTTCCAGGGGAGCCCCTTCAGCCGCTTGGGTACTTCTCCAAATAGGCTGATAAAATAATATGAAATAACAATACTTATCTGATATAATCAGTGTATCGTTAGCGGAGAAGGTGGGATTCGAACCCACGGTCCCTTTCGGAATCACCGGTTTTCAAGACCGGCTCCTTAAACCACTCGGACACCTCTCCGAACACTGCTTGAACAGTATAGCAAATGATATATTATATGTCAAGCACTTTTACAAACTTTTTTTTATTTTTTTAATGTTTTTTCATCTCAAAAAAACCCCTTTTTTTGACATCCTCTTAAAGTCGCATATTTGCTAAGTTCTTAAGAATGTTTCTCCAATTAATATATCTTCTGGCGTAGTAATTTTAATGTTCTTATAATCACCTTTAATCATTTTAACAGGAGTATTAAGTGTATATTCTAAAATCATTGCATCATCAGTAATATTTATCTTTTCACTTTTAGTTTCCTCTAGATTCTCTTCAAGCTCTTTCATTATGATGTTATAAGCTTTCTTAATAAGTTCAAACGAAAAAGCCTGAGGTGTCTGAACTGACCACAGTTTATTACGATCTGGCGTATTGTCTATGATCCCATTAGAATCTACTACTTTAATGGTATCTTTAACAGGAACCCCTACTACACAAGCTTTATGCAGCAGTAGATTGTTTATTATCTCTTCGATTAGTGTTTTCGTAATGAATGGTCTGGCCCCATCATGTATCAGTACATATGACACATCATGAGCACAGATATTTAAACCATGATAAACGGAGTGGTAACGCTCCTTACCACCTGTTATAACGTGATTTACCTTCTGGATTTGATATTTCTCCACTATTTCTTTTCTGCAATAATCCTCTTCACCTTCACCAACTACCAAAATAATTTCGTCTATTATGCTTTCTTCAAAAGCTTTTAAACAATAATATAGTATAGGTTTCCCACCCATATCCAAATATTGTTTTGGTAAGTTACTTTGCATTCTCTTTCCACTACCTGCTGCCAGTATGATAGCAGCTGTTTTACCCATTTTCATAAACTTCTCCATATATTGAATTCAATTACATTATCTTTGCCCAATCTTTAGATTCGGCACTGCATTTAAATCCAGCCCATGCCTTGTCCCATTCAGATATTCATAATATGCCGCCGCACCAATCATGGCTGCATTGTCTGTACACAATATGGGTGAAGGATAGTATAACTTAAATCCATTTTGTATACAGGCTTGTTCCATCGCTTGTCTTAAAGCTGAATTAGAAGCTACACCACCAGCCATAGCTATTTGATCCATTTTATATTCTTTTGCTGCAGCCATAGTTTTGCTAACTAATGCATCCACTACTGCCTCTTGAAAAGATGCCGCGATATCCGCATTATTTACTTCCTCCCCTTTCATAGCGCATGAATTGAGATGATTTAAGACTGCCGATTTCAAACCGCTAAAACTAAAGTCAAATGGGGATCCGGCAATGTTAGCTCTAGGAAAGTTAACTGCATGCTTATCTCCTTCTTTAGCCAATTTATCAACCTTAGGTCCTCCCGGGTATCCAAGTCCAATTGCTCTGGCCACTTTATCAAAAGCTTCTCCAGCAGCATCATCATGGGTTCTGCCGATGATTTCATACTTACCATAATCCTTAACTATTACCAGGTGGGTATGTCCGCCTGATACTATAAGACAAAGAAATGGAGGTTTTAAATCTTTATGTTCTATAAAATTCGCAGATACATGGCCTTCTATATGATGAACTCCTATTAAAGGTTTTTTACAGGCATAACTGATGGCTTTCGCCTCAGCCACTCCAACTAATAGTGCACCTACCAATCCAGGTCCATATGTTACTCCTATAGCATCCATATCTTTTAATTCTGTCCCAGCCTCAGAAAGTGCTTGTTTTATCACTTGATTGATTTTTTCCATATGTTTTCTTGATGCAATCTCCGGAACAACTCCTCCATACAATGTATGGAGCGCTATTTGTGAAGATATTACATTAGAAAGTACTGTCCTTCCGTTCTTTACAACCGCTGCTGCGGTTTCATCGCAGGAGGATTCTATTGCAAGAATTAATATATCTTTATCCATTTTTACACCCATTGCATAATGCAGACCATCTGCATTATAGCCACATACAAAAAGAGTGAACGGTTCATCCTGTGGCAGCCTTTCTTTATCTTAATTTCATTCACTCTTAAAAACCTGCCGATATCGGCTCTAGTATTCTCTTTATGTCAATTATTACATTACTATGTTTAAATTGTTAGAACTTAATATTCTATTATTATGTGTTAATATCTATGAGCATTGCATACTACCGACACATTTTGAAACCTTATAGTTCTACCAATTTCTTATTACAGTTATTAATTTATATAACAACTATACTTCAACTGTCATACCAATTACTCCATTTTGTACTTACCATTCACTCTATTTTGCTATTACCTTGCAACTACAAGGATACGCTTACAATTTTCTTCTTTTTATAATTCTTATTATCTATACAATATTAACCTTTTACAATCTTATCTGCAAGGGTTTTCATTCAAAATGCAAGTGCTTGTAATAATAATTTATTATGTACTTCACTACATACACCTTTGTAGTCATGTATTAAACATAATATATATAACAGAAAATGCATCCTTACAATCTCTCCGAAAATACCAGTACAAAGGAGTTTGCTTAGATGCATTTCTAACTACTATTACTCTTTGGTTTTATCTAATTGAGCAGAATCTTCGTTAGTCCACCCTAATATTTTCCATTCTTCGTTATCATCTCTGCGAAGAATAAACTTATTGTATACTTTTGTATAATTACTTCTATCCTTTAATGTATAAGATACAATACGAGAAGCATATTCCTTATTTTCTTTCTTCCAGAATTCTGCCTTATCATTGTCACCATTTACATAATTCATAATATAGATATTTTTATCAACTAAATCTTTTATTTCTCTCTTAAGATTAATCTTATAACTCTCCTCAGGATTTTTATCTATTAGTTCTGCATCAAATAGAAGTAACATCTGCGACGCTAATTTATCTATTTGCTCCTCTGTAGTATTTCTATCATACATGCTTTTTGATATATTAATATATAAATCCAAAACATCCTTGGGTGTAGAGGGATATTTATCATTTATATCCTTCTCCAGAAGAAGTTCAGTCTGTGTTTTCTCAGTCTTCTTAGTAGTAATTGTGATTCCTTCACTGGTTCTCACAAGGTAATAGGCTGTTACTATAAAAGCAGACATAATAAACATAGTAATAATGGTATAGATAGTTTTTTTATGCAGCCTTTTCATACTTCATCCCTCCTTTTGGATCACCTCTATAGCTACTCACCTGGGTCAAATTCAAGTGTTACTGATTTTCTGTCCTTTCCTGGTTTAGCATTCGGAAATATCGCTTTTGTAGCCTCCATAAATTCATCTGGCTTTACAAGTGATGGACTATAGTGGGTTAACCACATTTCTTTTACATCTGCTGCTTTGGCAAGTCTTGCTGCATCATAAAATGTCATATGTTTATGCTTAATTGCTTTGTCATCCTTATCTTTCTCTCCATACATTCCTTCACAGATAAAAAGATCAGCCTCCTTAGCGTTGTCTGATATGGATTGAACAGGACGGGTGTCGGTACAATAAGTGACCTTTATTCCTTTTCTTTGAGGGCCAAGAACCATATCAGGCGTAAAAGTCATATCTCCATCCATTATGGTCTCTCCCTTTTGGAGTTTGTTCCAGTAGTTTCTGGGCACTTGGTTCTCTATTGCTTTCTCTACAAAAAACCTTCCGCCGCGTTCAATCAATATATTATATCCATAACAAATAACATTATGATTCACTTTAAAAGCCTGTATAATATATCCATTTATTCGAAACTCTTCAAATGGTTCACTGATTTCTATAAATTTAATTTCAAAAGGCAGTTCAGGTGCAATTACTCTTAAAGCATTTACCACCCTTTCAAGTCCCTTGGGCCCAATCATAGTAACCGGCTCTGTTCGATCTGCATTTCCCATTGTTAAAAGTAATCCCGGAAGACCACTAATGTGGTCACCATGATAATGAGTAAAACAAATAATATCTATAGGATGAAAGCTCCAGCCTTTTTCCTTAATTGCTATCTGGGTTCCTTCACCACAGTCAATCAACAAACTTGAGCCATTAAATCTAGTCATTAATGCCGTCAGCCAACGATTTGGTAATGGCATCATGCCGCTTGTTCCTAGTAAACAAATGTCTAACATGTAATTTCCTCGCTTTTTGTATTGCTTCTTATGTCGTTTATTTTACCCTTTTTTGGACCAACATACACATATTGTAAGCATTATTACACAATATTAACATAATAGATATTGATTAGCAACCCTTAGCGGATACCCCTTGGTTTAAGGACAACATGAAAATCACCAGTGTATTATTTCTTATTACATAGGATTAGGCATATGAAAAGGGACTGATAAGAACTTCCTATATACCATATATCGGTATTTAATAGGTAATTCTTTACCAGTCCCTCTTTAACTTACAACGCTTCTTTTTTATGAATTACTTGGATTGGAATCTTAAAAGTTTTGATTAATCTATCATAACAGTCTTCGCATATATTAAACTTATGCAATTCT
>DALYNO010000333.1:0-4911 GCA_031975295.1 Anaerocolumna sp.
CATTTTAGTTGAAGATTTAGCACATATTCTCTCAGATAATCAGGGGCTTCCTTACTTGATTAAGGGCCTTAGAGAATTTCCCGAGGGAGAGAAAAGTGATCTATTCAAGGAATTATTTAGTTATTATCATGCTGTTAATCAAAAAGAGATTCTAATGCCAATTATCCGTGCAGTTTATTATCGGAATGAGAATTTAAAAATCTCAAAAGAAACAGCAAAAGAATTATACGGTGCAATTTTATCTGGAAGTGCTACAAGATTTGAGCAATATGCAGCTTGTTCTTTTGCTCATTTTGCAGCTTTTGGGTTGGAGCTGCATGAACGAGTAGAATATAAACTATTAATACCAGATATGGGTAATTTATTTCATAATGCACTGGAAATATTCTCAAAAAAACTGGAAAAGAGTGATTTTAACTGGCATACTCTGCCGGATGAAACCAGGGATGAGTGGTGCCAAGGTAGTGTTAGAGAAGCGGTTAAAAGTTATGGAAGTTCTATATTTGAGAGTACCAAACGGTATCATTATTTAATCAGCCGCGTTGAGCGAATCACCAAAAGAACTGTTTGGGCGCTAAGTGAACAGATAAAAAGAGGAGATTTTGAACCAGCAGCCTATGAAATGATATTCTCTGATAGAGAGAAACTTAGCAGTCTCTTTATGAAATTAGCCAATGACAGCAGTCTTTTTATCAAAGGAAGAATAGACCGGCTAGATCTATGTGAGGATAAGGATAACCTGTACGTAAGGGTGGTAGATTATAAATCAGGCAGTACTTCTTTTGATTTAAATGCTCTTTATTATGGTCTGCAAATACAGCTGGCAGTTTATATGAATGCGGCTATAGAGTTATTGCAGCTTGAAAACAAAGATAAGACTGTAATTCCAGCCGGTCTGTTATACTATAACATTGATGATCCCTATGTTGATAAGAACAGCCAAATTGAAGAGACCATATTAAAAGAATTAAAAATGGACGGATTAGTCAATAGTGAAGCAGAAGTAATCAAGCATCAGGATCACAGTTTTTTATCAGCAGATAATTATGTGAAACCTTCCGTAAAATCAATAGTGATTCCAGTTGAATCAAATAAAGACGGACATTTAACAAAGCGTTCCAATGCCATAGACAGAAATAGGTTTGAGGTGATGGAGAAGTTTGTAAAGGATATTGTAATGTCTTTTGGAGAAGAAATCATGGAGGGAAATACGGATGTAACACCCTATCAAAAAGGAGATAAAAAAGCATGTGATTATTGCCCTTATCAAGGAGTATGTGGCTTTGATCAAAAAATAGAAGGTTACAAATTTAGAAAATTACAAGAATTCTCCAATGAGGATATTTGGAATAAAATGAGCTTACCAGAGGAAGAAGGAGGGGAGGAATAAGATGGAGTGGACCAGACAGCAGCAAAAAGTTATTGACCACGAAGGAGCCAATCTTTTAGTATCTGCAGCAGCAGGGTCGGGTAAGACGGCAGTATTAGTAGAAAGAATCATACATTTAATCACCAAAAAAGCAGCGCCTGTAGATATAGACAGACTTTTAGTAGTAACCTTTACCAACGCTGCCGCTGCAGAAATGAAGGAAAGGATTGGTAAGGCCATCGAGCATAGAATTCTTTTATATCCTGAGGATATGAATTTGCAAAAGCAATCTACTTTAATTCACGGAGCTCAGATTACAACCATACATAGTTTTTGTCTACATGTAATCCGTAATCACTTTAATTCCATCAATCTAGACCCTTCTTTTCGAATTGCAGATGAAACAGAACTTACTTTAATGAAAGCAGATGTTTTAGCAGAGGTTTTAGAGGAATTTTACGAAGAGGGTGAAGAAGATTTCCTAAAGTTTATTGAAAGTTTTGCTACAGGTAAGACTGATGTGCAGATTGAGGATTTAATCCTTAAATTATTTAGTTTTGCCATGAGTTATCCTTGGCCAAAAGACTGGCTTGTTAAATTACAGGATAATTTTAGCATAAGTAATATAGAGGAATTTAATCAAACTTCCTGGATGAAGACTCTAGTACATTATTTACAAACGGTTAGTGCAGATTTAGAAGAAAAATGTCAAGAAGCCATGAAGCTATGTGAGAGACCTAATGGGCCAAAGGCCTATCTGCCGGCAATATACAGTGATAAAGAACGGCTTGGTACACTTTCCTGTGCAAAAGATTATTCTGATTTTTCTAAGGCCTTATCTGAATATTCCTTTGATAGATTATCCGGGAAGAAGGAAGAAGGGGTAAGCGAAGATATCAAGAATAAAGTAAAGTCTTTAAGAGAAGATATCAAGAAGACCATCGGAGATATGAATAAGAATTATTTCTTTCAATCCGAGGAAGAAATGATGAAAGATATCGTTCATATGAGGAGTCAGATGGAAGTTCTAATCTCTATCACCCTCCGTTTTATGGAGGGCTATGCTACAAAAAAAAGGGATAAAAATGTAGTTGATTTTAACGATTTAGAACATTTTGCCCTAGATATACTGGTGAAAAAAGAAGGGGATAAAGAGGTAGCTACCCCTGCGGCAGATGAACTTAGTAGGTATTTTCATGAAGTCATGGTAGACGAGTATCAGGACAGTAATATGGTTCAGGAATTCATTTTAAAAAGTGTATCAGGGGAGAGATTTCATAGATATAACAGATTCATGGTAGGGGATGTTAAACAGAGTATTTATAAGTTTCGTTTAGCAAGACCTGAGATTTTTATGGAAAAGTTTGATCAATACACTTTGTGGCATGAGGATATGTTAGAGGCGGAAGAAAAGAAATGTTCCTCCCTCCATATTGATTTGCGCCAAAATTTCAGAAGCAGAAAAGATGTTTTATACCATATTAATTTTATATTCAGGCAAATAATGACGAAGAAGCTTGGAAATATTCATTATGATGCAAATGCAGCGCTTTATCCTGGTGCGGATTATGACTATGCCTTGCCAGGCGTATCAAAAGAGACGGAAGTATTACTAATAGATACAACAATGCCTGCTCTGTTAGAAGACAAGGATATAAAGGAAGAGGATATAGAATACTCTGCCAGAGAATTGGAAGCAATTGCAGTTGCGAAACGTATGAAGGAATTAACGGATGAGAATACTGGACTAATGATTTTTGATAAAATTACCAAGAGTTATAGACGGGCAAGATATGGGGATATGGTCATACTGCTTCGAACAGTAAGCGGGTGGGCACAGGTGTTTATGGAGACCCTTTCGTTAGAAGGTATTCCTGCACATACAGATACCAATTCAGGCTATTTTGCCACCAAAGAGATAAGAACCGTATTGGATTTATTAAAAGTAATTGATAATCCCCTTCAGGATATTCCTTTTGCAGGGGTGCTTCGCTCCCAAATCGTAGATGTAACTTCTGAGGAACTTTCGCACATTAGAATGATTAAGAGAAAAATATCTCTTTATGAAGCGGCCCTGGAATATACAATGGAGTACGAGAACGAACTAACAGATAAATTAACAAAGTTCTTTCAGCAATTAGAGGAATATCGGAGGCTTACCATTCACCTGCCAATTCATGAGTTAATACTAAGGGTATTAGAGGATACAAAGTTTTATCAATATGCTTTGGCTCTACCAGGTGGTGAGCAACGTAAGGCAAACTTAGATATGTTAGTAAAACGTGCCATAGGATTTGAGAGTACCAGTTACAGTGGTTTATTTCATTTTATAAGATATATAGAGAAACTTCATAAGTATGATGTGGATTTTGGTGAGGCAGCTATATCAGCAGAAGATGGTAATACAGTTAGGATTATGAGTATACACAAAAGCAAGGGTTTGGAATTTCCTGTTGTTTTTGTCTCTGGTATGGGCAAAAGCTTTAATAATCAGGACGCAAGAAGTAAACTCTTAATACATCCTGATTTAGGAATTGGACCGGATTTTATGGATTATGAACTAAGAATTAAGGCTCCCACACTGATTAAAAAAGTCATTCAAAAAGAGTTAGAACTTGATAATTTGGGGGAAGAACTAAGGGTATTATATGTTGCACTTACCAGAGCGAAAGAAAAGTTAATTCTTACAGGTGGCATAAAGGATCCTGGTTCAAGATTTGAAAAATGGTCGGATGTGCTTACTCGCGGGGAGGAAACACTTAATTTGCTTACATTAAGCAGTGCTAAGTCCTATTTAGACTGGATTATGCCAAGTTTATTAAGGTATCAGGGCGCTAAAAATGTTCTGTCAACCTATGGAATTGTGCAAGATGAGGAGAATCCTTTATATCATGCAGAAGTTAATTTTGTCATTGAAGTTCAAACAAGAGAAGATTTGTTTAAAAGGGAAATCAATAAGCAGTTTGTTAAGAAAATAAAAGAAGAAGTATTTATGAAGTGGGATGATTCTGTAATATATGACCCTGATATAAGAGATGAAATTCATTCTAGATTTGAACTCAAGTATCCATATCAGGCGGAAACGAATATTCACACAAAACTAACCGTATCCGAGCTAAAGAAATTAGGTCAGCTGGAAGTGGAAGACTTGGCTGCACCTTTAAAAGCCATTGTAAAAGCTGGCTCTGATTATCCAGTGCCGTCCTTTATGGGAGAGGGAGTAAAGGAGAGCGGGGCAATAAGGGGAAGTCTCATTCACTTGATTTTAGAGCACCTTAACTTTGAAAAGGTAACGAATGAAGTAGGTCTGGTGTCCTATATAGATGAGCTTACCAAGTCTGGTAAAATAACGAAAGAGGAAGCAATCAGTTTTGATACTTCTCAGATACTAGCATTTCTTCATAGTTCCATTGCTGAGCGCATGAGAAAAGCCGAAGGAGAACAAAAGCTTTTTAAAGAACGTCAATTTATTATGGGAGTAAAGGCAAAAGAAATTAATCATAATCTAAAAAGTGAGGAATCTGTTTTAGTGCAAGGTATTA
>DALYNO010000334.1:0-4887 GCA_031975295.1 Anaerocolumna sp.
TCAATCTCATCAGGTTGACGGATTCGTTACACAATCTGCAAGCCTTGCAGGAATACATGAAATTTATGTTAGTATTAACAGAGAGCCTGTAGCGCTTAAAAACAAAACAAACTATATTCTGGTGGATATATTTGATTTTTATCCCTTTGATTTAACTAAGGCAAAAGGACAGGAATTAGTTATAACCTTAAATGGTGAAAAGGCTGAATTTACCATGCCTTTAAAAGACGATGATAGTATAGAATTGTATTGGAAGTAAATATTGTTGACAAAAAGTGAATAATAGAGGATACTTTCTTCTAAGTAGAAAACTTGATTTGTCTACATATATTATTTGGAGGTACTTTATGAAATTATGCACAATTGCAAGCGGCAGCAGTGGGAATTGTACCTTTGTGGGAAGTGAGCATACAAAACTTTTAGTAGATGCAGGTATTAGTGGCAAAAAAATTGAAAATGGACTTGAGAGCATAGAAGTAAAACCTGATGAACTGCAAGGAATTTTAGTTACCCATGAACATATGGATCATATCCAGGGACTGGGTGTACTTGCTAGGCGTCATCATGTACCAATCTATGGTACGGTGGAAACCATTCATTCGATTTTAAAAATGAAGAATATTGGTAAGATACCAGAAGAACTTTTACATTACGTAAGACCTGATGAAGCATTTTTAATTAATGATATAACTGTGGAACCCTTTGCCACTTCACATGATGCATCAAATCCAGTATGTTATACACTTTGTGCAGATGGACACAAAATAGGGATGGCTACAGATTTAGGGAAGTTTGATGAATATATTGTTTCAAAGTTAACTGGTTCAGAGATACTGCTTTTGGAAGCTAATCACGACGAAAATATGTTAATGGTAGGTGCATATCCCTACTATTTAAAACAGAGAATTATTGGGGAAAAAGGACATCTTTCTAATGAAACTTCAGCAAAACTTATTAGCAGACTCTTTCATAATAAATTAAGATTTATTACTTTAGGGCATTTAAGCAAAGAGAATAATTATGAAGAATTAGCTTATGAGACTGTACGCATGGAATTAAATAAAGTATTGGATGATAGACATTCCGGTCTTATGTTAAGTGTTGCCAGAAGAGATATTCCTTCAGAAGTCCTGTCTATTACCTAAAATATTAACTTACAGTATGAAATAATAAAGATAGAAATATGATAATCAGCGAAAGAATAAAGTTGATAAACTTATAAATGCATAAAGTCAATCGATGTATAAAGTCAATAAATGCAGTAAGTGAATAAATGCATAAAGTCAATCGATGTATAAAGTCAATAATTGCAGAAAGTAAATAAATGCATAAGGTCAATAGATGTATAAAGTCAATAATTGCAGAAAGTAAATAAATGCATAAGGTCAATTATGCTTAAAGTGAATAGATGCAGAACGTAATAACTACAGTAAGCGAATAGATGCAAAAGGTCAATGCAGTAAGTGAATCATTACATAAAATCACTTCATGCAGAAATTCATAAAATATAGAAAGTGAATGGTGAAGAAATGAAGAAAACAATTATAACTGTGGTAGGAAAAGATTGTGTAGGAATTATAGCTAAAGTTTGTACTTACTTAGCAGAGAATCAAGTAAATATATTAGATATTACTCAAACAATTGTACAAGGTTATTTTAACATGATGATGATTGTAGATACCAATGAATCTAAAAAAGCATTTGACGTAATTGCAACAGAACTTGAGGAAGTTGGCAGTGAAATAGGTGTTGTTATTAAAGCACAGCATGAAGATATTTTTAATAAAATGCATCGACTATAGATATGATTCTTGTTTATTTCTATAATGAAACATCAGTATTAACCGGAAAGGTACAGGTATTGGCATGATTAATATAAATGAAGTAATTGAAACGAATAAAATGATTGAGCAGGAGAATCTGGATGTAAGAACAATTACATTGGGAATAAGCTTGCTAGATTGTGCGGATAATAATCTTGAAGAACTAAATAAAAAAATCTATCATAAAATTACAACAGTAGCAAAAGATTTGGTTTCAACTGGAAAAGCAATTGAAAGAGAATATGGAATACCAATTGTAAACAAAAGAATATCGGTTACTCCAATAGCCTTAATAGGCGGTGCTGCCTGCAAATCACCAGAAGATTATGTAACCATTGCAAAAACCTTGGACCGTGCTGCAAAAGCGGTTGGGATTAATTTTATTGGTGGTTATTCTGCCCTGGTATCGAAAGGCATGACAACAAGTGATAAGAATTTAATCAACTCCATTCCAAAAGCGCTTAGTGTTACTGATGTAGTGTGTTCTTCTGTTAATGTTGGTTCCACAAAAACAGGAATTGATATGGACGCTGTAAAACTGCTGGGAGAGATTATGAAAAAAACAGCAGAAGAAACTAAGGAAAGAGATTCTATTGGATGTGCCAAACTTGTAGTGTTTTGTAATGCACCTGATGACAATCCTTTTATGGCAGGAGCTTTCCATGGAATTACAGAAGGTGACGCAGTCATTAACGTAGGAGTTAGCGGACCTGGAGTTGTAAAAAATGCACTGAAAACCGTTAGGGGAGCAGACTTTGGACAGCTTTGTGAGACCATTAAAACCACAGCCTTCAAGATTACAAGAGTAGGTCAATTAGTAGCGCAAGAGGCATCTAGAAGACTGAATATTCCATTTGGTATTATAGACTTATCCTTAGCACCAACACCAGCGGTTGGCGATAGCGTAGCTGAAATTTTTAGGGAAATGGGTCTTGAACATGCGGGTGCACCAGGAACAACTGCAGCACTAGCTCTTTTAAATGACCAAGTAAAAAAGGGTGGGGTAATGGCGTCTTCCTATGTTGGTGGCTTAAGTGGTGCCTTCATCCCAGTCAGCGAAGATCAGGGTATGATTGATGCAGTGGTTGCAGGAGCCCTTACGCTAGAAAAGTTAGAAGCCATGACTTGTGTATGTTCCGTAGGACTTGATATGATTGCAATACCAGGGGATACAAAAGCTACAACCATATCCGGAATTATAGCTGATGAAATGGCGATTGGTATGATAAACCAAAAGACAACAGCAGTTAGACTAATACCGGTTATTGGAAAGAAGGTTGGTGAAGTGGTCGAATTTGGTGGTCTATTAGGTTATGCACCCATAATGCCTGTCAATACATTTAGCTGCGATGACTTTATTAACAGAGGCGGAAGAATTCCTGCACCAATTCATAGTTTTAAAAACTAACAACCAAAAGATCAGCGAACTTATTTTTAAGCATTCAAAATAAAGTGAAAGAAAATTTAGATAGGAAAGGATACCACTAACAAAATCTTTCACTGATAGTGATTAGTGGTGGTATGGCAAAATATTGCCATAAGTAACAGGTGTAAAGATGAATCAAGAATTATTAAAACTAGATTATAAAAAAGTATTCTATTATTTTAGTGAAATATCAGCTGTGCCCAGAGGCTCTAGAAATAATACAGCAATTAGTAATTATCTTGTTGAGTTTGCAAAAAATCATAATCTTTTTTATCAACAGGATGAATTTGAAAATGTTATAATCATCAAAGAAGCCAGCGAAGGATATGAAGCTGCACCACCTGTGATTATACAAGGGCATATGGATATGGTTTGTGAGAAAACCAGTGATTGTACCCATGATTTTTTAACTGAGGGTATTGATTTATTTGTAGATGGAGATTACGTTCATGCAGATAGAACTACACTTGGTGGAGACAATGGAATTGCAGTAGCCTATGGATTGGCATTTTTAGATGACGAGACCCTTAAACATCCTAGACTTGAAGTCATCTTTACCACAGATGAAGAAATTGGTATGGATGGAGCAATTGGTGTAGATGTTTCCCTTCTAAAAGGAAAGTACCTTTTAAATGTGGATTCAGAAGATGAAGGAACGATTCTTACCAGCTCTGCAGGTGGATTAACAGGAACTTGTGATTTGCCTATAAAACGTACCAGTGAAAAAGGTGTAAAAATCGAACTTTCTATTAGTGAATTACAAGGAGGACATTCTGGAGCTGAAATTCACAAAAACAGAGTCAATGCAACTAAATTAATGGGAAGACTTCTGTTTGAATTAAGAGAATGTGCTGGCTTTTATTTACTTGATTTAAAAGGTGGATTAAAAGATAACGCAATTCCAAGAGATAGTATAGCCAGTATTGTCGCTGAACCAGAATATGTACAGGAGTTAATACAAAAGACAGAAGAACTTACGAAGAAATATAAAACAGAGTACTCTACCTGCGAACCAAATCTAACAATACAAGTTAATAAGGGTGCAGAAGATAAATATAAAGTTTTACACCCTACTTCCTTTGAAAAGGTACTCTTCTTATTAGTAAATGCACCTAATGGTGTACAGGCAATGAGCAATGATATTCCGGGTCTTGTAGAAAGTTCCTTAAATCTTGGTGTATTCCATACAGATGAAGAAAATGCTGTATTTTGCTACTCTGTACGCAGTAGTGTTAATAGCTATAAAGAATTTTTAAAGAATAAACTTGATTACATGTCAACTTTCCTTGGAGGGGAATTCTATGTAAGATCGGAATATCCTGCATGGGAATTTAAAAAAGAATCCACCTTAAGAGAATATTTGTGCAAAGTATTTAAAGAGGAATATGGATATGAAGCTAAATTAGAAGCCATACACGCTGGATTGGAATGCAGCTTTTTCGCAGAAAAAATTCCGGGAGTAGACATTGTTTCTTTAGGTCCTGACATGATGGATATTCATACGCCAAAAGAACGATTAAGTATTTCCTCAACCATCCGTGTTTACAAATACTTGGAAAAAGTAATTGAAGGTTTAAAATAGGGATAAGTGTGATTTATGAAGAAAAAAACCATGTATTTTTTACTAGCCTTTATGCT
>DALYNO010000335.1:0-4883 GCA_031975295.1 Anaerocolumna sp.
ATGAAAATGCTACTTTACGAGAAAAAAGAGATATTTTGTTGAAAAAGCTTAAAGACAATATATCTAAGGATGCAGCTTCATATACGACCTTTAATCAAGGAAGTTATTCTATGGGTACTGGGATCATTCCCGAAGATGAAGATTATGATATTGATGTTGGCGTTAAGTTCAACATTAATAAAGATGATTATTCAGATCCACTTGTGGCTAAGAAATGGGTAAGGGATGCCTTGACAGGTCATACAAAGAGTGTTGAGATACGTAGATCTTGTGTTACTGTTACATATCAAAAAGACGGTGAGTCTGTTTTTCATGTAGACTTTGCAGTATATGCAGCGGATAATGCTGATGAGAAGCTGTATATAGCCAAAGGTAAAGAGTTTTCTACGACTGAAAACAAAAAATGGGAATTAACAGATCCACAAGGATTAATTGCTAAAATCAAAGGGAAACATAGTGGAGATGATGCAGCTCAATTTCGAAGAGTGATTCGGTACATGAAAAAGTGGAGGACACATCAATTCTCTTCAAACGGAAATGAAGCGCCAACGGGAATAAGTCTTACGGTGCTAGCATATAATTTGTTTTCTGTTACCAAACAGTATGATTGGTCAACACAAAAGAATGTGTATGATGACTTTTCAGCACTTGATAATATGGTAAAAAATATTAAAAATACATTCACATTATCATGGAATAGTCAGGACGAAAAGTACTACCATGTGATCGATATAGCCTTACCGGTAGAACCCGGTAATAATTTGTTTGAAAAAATGACGGATAAGCAGATGGAGAGTTTTTATCAGAAGATTGTAACGATGAGCACAAAACTAGATGATGTAAAAACAAAAGAAAAGAAGGCTGATGCGTGTTCGATTTTGGTCAATCTATTTGGTGCAGATTTTCCTGTTACTGTAGACAAGAGCATGGTCGGTACATCCGAATCAGCTTAAGTGATGCCTATGACAAAGGAGGATGTAGTAGGTATAATTAATAATCTTAATATTCATCGCGATGTTTGTTTCGAACAAATTGAAAACTGCAAAAAGAAATATATTGTAGAGTATAGTGGAAACATTCAACTTGAAAATTACGAAAAGATTGATTTGATAATCTCGTTTTCCACTGATTTCCCACTAACAATGCCGGATATTTTTGTTGTTAATAATAATAAATTTCGCGCGCATGTGGGAACAGAGGGGAAGATATGCCTTTTTGACTCTAGTGCAATATTAATCAAACAAGATATGGCTGCTCAGTTAGTGATTGATTGCTTTGATCAAGCGGTTAAGATTCTAAATATCCATCCTGGAAGTGAAACTTATAATAAAGAGGTTTGTAGAGAGTTTGATTCATATTGGCTTTCAATTCAAAATAAAATGGTATACTCCTCTCTTGATACAAAGGACATAAAATATGCTGAAGTACCGATTGTCATGTCACATGGTATTAGTATTGTAGGCAATACAAAAGATGAAGTGGAGGTTATTCTGCGTAATAATTTTGGCCTTATTCCGGATAAAGACGATTTCAAAAGAACCTGTCTAGTTATAAGAATTAGAGCGGGAAGTTCTATGATACCATTGTCAAAACAATTTAAGTGGAGCGTGATTCGAAGGTACATTGTTGAGAATACCAGTTCTTCTGTAAGGCGTCAGTTTAAAAAGTTTCTTGATAAGAAAGTTAAGTACTATGTGCGATATATAATCCTTGCTTATCCTTCTGACGAGGGACATATATTATTTGGTTTCCGTATTAAATTTAATAATTCAAGGTATTTAAAGATTGGTTGTAACCAGATGTGTAGAGTAGAAAATGTTTTTGTCGAACGAATAGATTTTGAGTATTTAACTATGCGGGGCGGTGCAATGTCAGAATTGAAAGACAAACGAGTACTTTTACTTGGATGTGGTTCGATCGGGGGCTATATTGCTAATAATCTTTGCCAAGCGGGAATTATGAATATTGATATTTTAGATAATGATCTTTTCAAGACTGAGAATGTACATAGACATTGGCTAGGTTTTGATTCAATAAGCCCTAAAAAATACGGATATAAAGCTGATCTTGTTAAGGAGAAACTAGAAGTGATGTATCCTTATGCTGATATTGATCCATTGAATTATATAGATAGAAGTGCTCAAAAATTTATTTCCGATGAGAAGCGATTAGGACAATATGATCTTATAATTTCAGCACTTGGTGAACCAACGATTAATCTTGAGATAAACAGAATTTTAAATGATTATAATCTTGACGTACCATTTGTATGTTGCTTCAATGAACCATATGGTGTCGGAGGCCATGTCATATCAATAAATATTGACAATAAATCATGCTTGCAGTGCCTATATACAGATGTGATTTCAAGTGACTTGGTTCAATTTAGAGGTAGCTTTGTTGCTCCAGAACAGAATTTTAAGAAAAATCTATCTGGATGTAGTGGTGCTTTTGTTCCATATAGTTGCTTGGACTCTCAACAGACAGCGTTGATGGCGGCAAGACAGTCTATTGGTATTTTGAATGGCACATATATTAATAATTCTGTGTCTTCTTGGATAGGAGCATCGGGAGAATTACTTGGACAAGGATTTTACTTATCGGAATGGTATTTGTCAAATAAAAATAAAAGTAGCATTACCATAGATGCAATTACAAACCACAATTGTAGCATATGTAATCAAAGAAGTAAGGAGTAAATCACATGGACTATTATTGTGAGAATTTGATGATTTTTTCTATATATGAAATTGTTTATCAAAAATGGACCAGTTATATCAACACTTATAACTTTGAAATTGAAAGCGGTGGAATTATAGTTGGAAAGCTAAATCCGGCAGAAAAACAAGTCATCGCTACTGATATAACAGAGCCTCAAAAGGAAGATAAGTGCACCAAGAATGCGTATAAACGTACAGAGTGTGGTCATCAAGAAATAATGGATAATTTATGGAAAGAATCAGGATTTGTGAAAACCTATATTGGAGAGTGGCATACCCACAATCAACGTATACCTCACCCATCTTGGATAGATCGAAGAAACTGGTTACAGATATCTAAGAGAAAACAAAATTCGGAATGGCTCCTTTTTGTAATTGTTGGTACTGAGCAGATTGGTGTGTGGAGTGTGCTGGACGGGAAAATAGTAAAAATGGAAACACATGATATGTAGGAATGTTTTGCGTAATGAAAAATTTTTATTAAAGCTTTTATTACTCTTGAATGGAGGGACTTATAGATGAGGTATAGGTGGCTACACTTATCAGATTTACATTCGATAGCTTCGGGAATTAAAACCATTATTATGCGAGAAGCATTAATTGCAGAGATTCAAGATATTAGTCGACAGAGCCCGTTTGATTTTATTATTATTACAGGAGATATAAGTGATAAAAATAATGGATATCAAGATGCTGAATCATTGATTAAAAGGATTATTGCAGTTACTGATGTTCCATTGCTCAAAGTTTTTATGATTCCCGGAAACCATGATTTAAATAGAAGTATACCCGACGAAAGAGAACAAATCGTTAGGAAAGCCTGGGAATTTGATTTACTTGATGAAGATGAAAGAGTATATTATGACAAGCTAAACAAGGCTCAATACGATTTTTTTGACACATATCAAAATATACTTGGGCGTACATATCCTAAAGACAAGATTCATTTTGTGGAAAGTTTGGATGACAATATTGCAATAATTCATCTTAATACAGCTTGGATGTGTTACGATTCAGAAAATGAATCTGGTAAATTACATGTTGGGCTCAATAGCCTATTTGAATGTCTTTCTGAGCCATTAGTACAGACAAAGCCAATTAAAATTGCAATTGGACATCATCGATTAAGTGATTTTAACAATTGTGTAGAAGCACACATAAAAAGTCTGTATAAGACAATGGATATTGATCTATATTTAGGTGGTCATTGTCATGATGCTACGGTGGTCTATGATCCATCTATAAATACAGAATTTTGTTCTTGTAGACAGGGAAGAGCTGAAGATAGAGATTATCCTGCAGGATTCGTCGTTGGAGAAATAAATACAGAAACTGATCAAAGCCATTTTCAATTCTATAATTGGGAAATTAGTCTTGCTAAATGGACATACGATTATAGAGTTACTCCAGCTAAACATGGTAAATACTATCTTCATGGAGAAAAATTTACGAAGATTCCTGACGCGAGTAGAAGCATTATTATTGATTTTAAGTTGTATGGAGTAGCACTGGATTACGATGTTATAATGAAAGGGTTTAACATTGAAAATTCTGCGATTTATAGATCATCTATTCAAAATATAAGACCAAAATCATCTGAAGAATGGAATGTATGTTTGGATAATGTTATTAATATCTATGAGAGCATAATAAAGAATTCAAATAATGCTGTACATATATTCCCAATAGCAGCGATTCCATTACTCGTAGCTTTTGGATATTTGCTTCAAAATGATAATCCGAATATTAATATATACCAGTATTTTGAAAATGAAAATAAATGGGTTTATAATGAACAAGACAACAATAGAAATATTGTTTTAGATTTGAAAGCAAACGGTTCAAAAATATTGGCAGTATCAGTTAGTGTAAGTGCACTTGTTGATATTGGGGACGTTGAATCGGCTCTAAATGTTGAGTTTGACCTTCTGTCTATTGGAGTAGATAATCCGCAGTTATCATACTTAAACTATTATGCGGATGTTCAAAGGTTTAAGAAAACATTGAAGAGTGAGTTGGATAAGAATTATTACAAATATGACGAGATACATCTTTTCTTAGCGGCTCCCGCAGGAGTATGTATTGAAGTTGGAAGAATAATACGCGAAAATATGTACCCAAGTACATTTGTATATAATTATCGAAGGGTACCTGAAGGGAATA
>DALYNO010000336.1:0-4878 GCA_031975295.1 Anaerocolumna sp.
AGTATGGGCTGTAAATGGCTCTCCAGTATTATAATCAATCAATTGTTCTACATTACCATGATCTGCACAGATAAACATCTGTCCATCAACAGACATAAGAGCATCATATACTTTTCCAACACATTCATCAATTGCTTCCACTGCTTTAACCGCTGCATTTACAATACCTGTGTGCCCAACCATATCAGGATTAGCAAAGTTTACGACAATAACATCATATTTATCTGATTTGATTGCTTCTACTAAATTATCAGCCACTGTATATGCACTCATTTCAGGTTGTAAATCATAAGTTGCTACCTTTGGTGAACTTACAAGAATTCTTTCTTCTCCTTCGTTTGGAATCTCAACACCACCATTAAAGAAGAACGTAACATGCGCATATTTTTCAGTCTCAGCAAGTCTTAACTGTTTTAAATTATTTGCAGCTAAAAATTCACCAAATGTATGGGTAATAGCTACTTTATGGAAAGCAACTATCTTATGTTCGATGGTAACATCATATTCAGAGAAGCAAACATAAGTTAAATTCATTCTGCTAGCGCCTCTATCAAAGCCAGTAAAGTTATCGTCACAGAATGCTCTTGTAATTTCTCTAGCACGATCAGGTCTAAAGTTAAAGAAGATGATGGAGTCGTTTTCTTTTATTGTTGTCAATGGTTTACCATTTTCAACGATTACAGTTGGTTCAACAAATTCATCGTTTGTACCATTATCATAAGAAGCTTGCATAGCCTCTACTGCAGATTCTGCATGATTACCTTCACCAAATACCATAGCACGGTATGCTTTTTCAACTCTATCCCATCTATTATCACGATCCATTACAAAGTAACGACCCATAAGGGAAGCAATTTTACCTACACCAACTTCTTTCATTTTATCTTCTAAGGCCATTACAAATGATTTACCCGAAGTAGGAGCAGTATCTCTGCCATCTAAGAAACCATGTACATACACGTTTTTAACGCCTTCTCTTTTTGCTAATTCAAGTAAGCCATATAAATGGGTAATATGACTATGCACACCACCGTCAGATAACAGGCCATATAAATGTAAATCAGAACCATTTATTTTACAATTATTCATTGCTTCTAAAAATGCTTTATTTAAAAAGAATTCACCGTCTTGAATTTCCTTTGTAATTCTTGTTAATTCTTGATATATAATTCTTCCAGCGCCCATATTAAGATGACCAACTTCAGAATTACCCATCTGTCCTTCTGGAAGACCAACAGCCATACCACTTGCATATCCTTTTACAAAAGGATATTCTGTCATTAATTTTTCCATTACTGGTCTTTTCGCTAATTTAATGGCATTACCTTCTGTTTTATCGTTTAATCCATATCCATCTAATATCATTAATACCGTAGGTTTTTTACTCATAATACGTACTCCTTTTCCAAATTGTGTAGTCATGTATGAACGGCTACGAATTCTTATATAAGGCTATGCACCTTATATAAGATATATTAGTCATGATTTGCTTCACAATACCATAACTTAAAGTCCTTGTATCCTATAAATATATTATATTGTAATGAAATGTTTAAATCTATTAGAAATGATAATTATAGTTTTAAATTATTCTTTCTATTTACATTCTACCATATATGTCAATTATTTATAATTTACAATCTTACCAAAATCAGGCTTAAGACTTGCTCCACCAACTAAGCCACCATCAATATCAGGTTGAGAAAATAATTCAGCGGCACTATCTGCAGTTACACTACCGCCATATTGAATACGGATTGCTTCAGCAGTTGCTGTATCATAGATTTCACCAATACAATGGCGGATAGCTTTGCATACTTCTTGTGCTTGTTCAGTAGTAGCAACTTTGCCAGTTCCGATTGCCCAGATTGGTTCATAAGCAATTACAGCAGTCTTAGCTTGCTCTACTGTCACATTTAAAAAAGCTACTTTAATTTGTTGACGAATGAAGTCAATTGTAACACCCTGTTCTCTTTGTGTAAGAGATTCGCCACAGCAAACAATAGGAGTAATGCCATGTTCAAAAGCTTTTAATACTTTTTTGTTAACAGTGATATCTGTTTCTGCAAAGTATTCACGTCTTTCAGAATGTCCAATAATAACATATTTCACACCGATATCAACTAACATATTAGGTGCGATTTCACCTGTATAAGCGCCACTTTCTTCATAGTACATATTTTCTGCACCAATATTAATATTGGAACCTTCTGCTGCTTTCATAGCTGTAGTTAAAGAAATAGCAGGTACACAAAATACAACATCTGCATCTTCTGTAGCTACTAAAGGTTTTAATTCGTTAATTAATGTAACGGTCTCACTTGGAGTTTTGTTCATTTTCCAATTGCCTGCAATAATTTTTCTGCGCATTATGATTCTCCTTCTTATGAAAAGGGACGGTAACTTTTATACCTGTCCCCCTTCTATTTATTATATTACTTATCGTTTGCTGCTGCAACACCAGGAAGTTCTTTTCCTTCTAAGAATTCTAAAGAAGCTCCACCGCCTGTTGAAATATGAGTCATTTTATCACCAAATCCTAAGATATTTACAGCTGCTGCTGAATCACCACCACCGATAATTGTGATAGCATCAATATCAGCTAAAGCTTTAGCAACTGCGATTGTACCATTAGCATAGTTAGACATTTCAAATACGCCCATAGGTCCATTCCAAACAACTGTTTTAGCATCTTTAATAGCATCTGCATATAATTTAGCTGTTGCTTCACCGATATCAAGACCCATCCAATCATCTTCTATGCCGTCTTGCCCTACAGTTTTAAATTCTGTATCGTTAGAGAATTCTTTCGCAACCACTGTATCCACAGGGATTAATAATTTAACACCTTTAGCTTCAGCTTTTGCAATCATTTCTTTCGCATAGTCTAAATAATCAGCTTCTAACATAGATTTACCGATTCTTTCACCTTTAGCTTTTAAGAAAGTGAAAGCCATACCGCCACCAATGATTAATGTATCAACTTTATCTAGTAAGTTGTTGATAACTGAAATCTTACTGGATACTTTTGAACCACCAAGGATAGCTACAAATGGTCTTTCAGGATTGTTTACAGCATTACCAAGGAAATCAATTTCTTTTTGCATTAAGTAACCAACTACTGCAGTGTCAACATATTTCGTCACACCAACATTTGAGCAGTGTGCTCTATGCGCTGTACCAAAAGCATCATTTACAAATACATCACAAAGAGAAGCTAAATCTTCGCTAAATGCATCAACATTTTTAGTTTCTTCTACTCTGTAACGAGTATTTTCAAGTAAAACAACATCGCCTTCTTGCATTTTTTCTACAGCTGCTTTTGCGTTTTCTCCAACTACAGTTGCATCTGCTGCAAATTCTACAGGTCTGTCAAGTAATTCAGCTAATCTTTTTGCAACTGGTGCTAAAGATAATTCAGGTTTTGGTTCACCCTTTGGTTTGCCTAGATGGGAGCAAAGAATTACTTTACCTCCATCTTTGATTAATTTTTGAATAGTAGGAAGAGCTGCAACCAAACGGTTTTCATCAGTAATTCTGCCTTCCTGTAAAGGTACATTGAAATCGCAACGCACTAAAACTCTTTTGCCTTTTACGTTAATATCATCAACAGATTTTTTGTTTAACATAATAATCTCCTTTTAATATTTATATAAAATTTTATAAAAAATGAGCCCGATTTTGTATTTAAGATGAGGGTTCGGTAAACGTTCCCAGGCTTAATTTACAAAGACCGGACCCATTAAGGATCAATATAATTTAAAATTATAATTTATATTCCTTGTACAATTCAAAAGATTACGCTAGACATAATTATACTGATATAAACCAGTTATTCCTTATGCTATTTAAATTATTAAATACTAATTAGATTATACTAATAAGAATTATACTAATTCAGCGAAATATTTGATTGTTCTAACCATCTGGCTAGTGTAGGAATTTTCATTATCATACCAAGCAACAACTTTAACTAAAGTCTTATCTCCATCAAGAGCAGTAACTTTTGTTTGAGTTGCATCAAATAAAGAACCTTCAGAAATTCCGATGATATCAGAAGATACTAATTCTTCTTCAGTGTATCCGAAAGAAGCATTTGCTGCTGCTTTCATAGCTGCATTAACATCATCTTTAGATACTTTACCTTTACAAACTGCAACTAATTCAGTAATTGAACCAGTAGGAGTAGGTACACGTTGAGCAGCACCGTCTAATTTACCTGCTAATTCAGGGATAACAAGACCGATAGCTTTAGCTGCACCAGTAGAGTTAGGAACGATATTTTCAGCAGCTGCACGAGCTCTTCTTAAATCTCCCTTTGGATGAGGACCATCTAAAGTCATTTGATCACCAGTATAAGAGTGAATTGTAGTCATGAAACCTTTTTCGATTTCAGATAAGTCATTTAATGTTTTAGCCATAGGAGCTAAACAGTTTGTTGTACAAGAAGCTGCAGATATAATTGTATCTTCTGCTGTTAATGTACCTTCGTTAACACCGAAAACTACTGTAGGAAGATCATCTCCAGCTGGAGCAGAGATAACTACTTTTTTAGCACCTGCAGTGATATGTGCTTGGGATTTAGCTTTGGATACATAGAAACCAGTACACTCAAGTACTACGTCTACTCCGATTTCTCCCCAAGGAAGATCTGCTGCATTTTTTTCAGCATAGATTTTAATTTCTTTACCATCTACTACGATTGAAGATTCTTTAGCTACTACTTTACTTGCTAATGCATATCTTCCCTGCGCTGTATCATATTTTAATAAATGTGCAAGCATTGTAGGGTTAGTTAAATCGTTGATTGCTACAACTTCATAACCTTCTGCGCCAAACATTTGTCTAAATGCTAGACGTCCAATACGACCAAAACCA
>DALYNO010000337.1:0-4861 GCA_031975295.1 Anaerocolumna sp.
AAGCTATGAGACAAGCTATCGGTAATCTAAAAGTTACTCCTAATGTACTTCTTAACGATGCGGTTACTATTCCAGGAGTTAGTATAAAGCAAGTTCCAATTATCAAAGGAGATGCCAAAAGTGCCTCTATTGCAGCGGCAAGTATTATTGCCAAAGTTACGAGAGACAGACTAATGACAGCCTATGATAAGGTATTTCCTGGTTATTATTTTGAATCCAATAAAGGATATGGTTCCACGGAGCATGTAGAGGCGATTAAAAAAATGGGACCTTCTCCAATACATAGAGTAAGCTTTATTAAAAACTTTATATAATTGCAAGAAATAAGATCTTGTTGATTATAGGTATTGCAGTAGGATAAGTTATCATATGATTTGAGAGCAATACGAAGGATTATTGAGAGGCACAATGCTATCTATACACTCCAATTAATAATGGGAAATGGCGGGCCACAAGCAATAGGTGAATAATATGAAAGAGAATAAAGACAATAAAGCATTTATGAATAAAACAGCGGTAGCCCTAGGTTATAACCCTGATGACGCTGCCCCTAGAATTATAGCTACTGGAAAAGGATATCTAGCTGAAAAGATACTACGGTCAGCTAGCGTTAATCAGATTCCAATCCATCAAGATAATAAGCTTGCTAATACTTTATCTAAGTTAGACTTAGGAGAGTATATTCCCCCTGAACTCTATGAAGTAGTTTCTGAAATCCTTATATTTGTTAATGATATGGATACATTACAAAGTAAATTAAATCATATAAATAATGAGAAATAATATGATAATTGATGAATAAGTACCAAGTAAATCAAGGTGATTACTTGGTACTTATAAAATAAGAGGCAACCAAGCAAAGAATCATTAAGTAAGGAATTAACAGATAAGAATTAACAAATAAAGAATTAACAAATAAGGATAAGAAATTAACAAATAAAGAATTAACAAATAAGGATAATCAAATAAGGAATTAACAAATAAGGAATTATCAAATAAGGAATTATCAAATAAGGATTATCAAATAAGGAAATAACAAATAAGGAATTATCAAATAAGGAATTAACAAATAACGATTACAAAATAAGATGTTAACCAGTAAGGCTATAAAAGGTAAGGCGTTAACAAATATAGAGTTAATAAATATTGTGTTAACAAATAAGGGGAAGGATGAACAAGAGAAAACTTGGAAAAGATTTTGAGGATATGGCATCTGCTTACTTAGTCCAGAATGGTTATACCATTGTAGAGGCTAATTTCTGGTGCAGAACTGGTGAAATAGATCTGATTGCAAGAGATGGAGATTATTTAGTTTTTATTGAAGTTAAGTATAGAAAAGACTCCCATAAAGGAATGCCTTTAGAAGCTGTAGATTATCGTAAAATAAAAAATATCACAAGAGTAAGTAGATACTATCTTTATAAAAAACAAATTTCAGAGAACCAACCTTGTAGATTTGATGTGGTAAGTATTATGGGAAAGGAAATAACCTTAATACAAAATGCCTTTGATGCATATATTGACTAAGTGAAATTGAGATTTGGGTTCTGGGAATGAATGCAAGCACTCATTCTCAAAACATGGAGGCAAAATATGAAATTTGTAGAAAGTAATTCAGTAAAATTAAATACAACGAAAACTGCGCCCTATATCACTTTCCCTGTGTTATCTAATTTAGATTACATCAAACATGGATTTACAACTAGACTGGGTGGAGTAAGTGAAGGATATTATCAGTCTATGAATCTGTCTTATTCTGTTGGGGATGAGAAAGAAAGGGTAGATGCGAATTATAGAATAATGTGTGACAGTCTTGGGATTAGATTTGAGGATGTGGTGGCAACTCATCAGGTTCATAAAACCAATGTAAGGCTCATAACCAAGGAGGATAGAGGAAAAGGTTTGTACTTGCCAAGAGATTATGAAGAAATTGATGGTTTTGTAACGAATACACCCAATATTCCATTGGCTACTTTTTATGCGGATTGTGTTCCCCTTTTATTTGTTGATACCAAGAGACATGCTATTGGGCTAAGCCATTCAGGATGGCGCGGCACTGTAGGTAAAATGGGTAAAGCAACCATAGATGCAATGAAAGCATATTTTCATACAGACCCTTTAGATGTTATAGCTGTAATTGGACCTTCTATTTGTAAAGACTGTTATGAAGTTGATCAAACGGTTTATGAGGAATTTGAAAGAACTTTTGATTCTTATGAGTTATCTCAAATTATAACCAAAAGTGTGACTGCTTCTGATAAATACCAGTTAAACTTATGGGAGGCAAACAAGCAAATACTAGTAAGAGAGGGATTGCAGGATAAGAATATTCATATTTGCGGAGTATGTACTTCTTGTAATGAGGAACTTTTATTTTCCCATAGAGCGTCTAAGGGCAAAAGAGGAACGCTGGCTGCTTTCTTAATGTTGGAAAGTTAGTTGCATCCTATTAATTATGATGAAGATTCAAAATAATAGCTGCAGCCATCCTATCATTTAAAAATTACCCACTAGTAGATAATTGACTAGTGGGTAATTTTTATTTATTTGTATCTAACTTTTGGTACTTTGTAATTCTTTATCTTTGGTATATTCCTCTACCATTTCTTTGATTCTTGTAGTGGAATTTAAAATATTATCTACAGAACTATCATGATTTATGGTGTGTATAATTAAGGCAATATATTTACTAATATCTACGTTCGTATAATAAGGCTTACTTAGTAATTCCTTGGGACAATGTATTAAATTAGAGGTAAATACTCGATCGATGATACCCTTTTCATAAGCTTCATCGAACCTTTCTAAACCATTTGTAAATAAACCAAAGGTAGCTGCTACAAATACTTTATTTGCTTTTCTAAGTTTTAATTCCTGTGCAACTTCTATAACACTTTCACCAGAAGATATCATATCATCAACAATAAATACATCCCGGCCTTCTACATCACCACCCAAAAATTCATGGGCAACAATAGGATTCTTACCGTCACAAATTGTGGTATAATCTCTCCTCTTATAAAACATACCCATATCCAAACCAAGTATATTAGCATAAAATACTGCTCTCGACATTCCACCTTCATCTGGGCTGATAATCATTAGCCCTCCCCCAGACAGATTTAAATTTTTTTCTACACTTAGTAATGCCTGTATAAATTGAAAGGATGTATAGAAATTATCAAATCCTTCAATTGGTATCGCATTCTGTACACGTGGATCATGGGCATCAAAGGTGATAATATTCTTTACGCCCATATGAACCAGCTCCTGAAGTGCTGTGGCACAGTCTAAAGACTCTAGATTGGTTCGTTTATCCTGTCTGCTTTCATAAAGGAAAGGAAGTATTACATTGATTCGGTGAGCCTTACCATTGCAAGCATCTATCATACGAATCAAATCTTGAAAGTGATCATCTGGTGACATTTGATTTTCATAGTCGTATAAATTGTACTTCTGACTATAATTTGTGATATCAGCTAAAATGTAAAGATCCGTTCCATGAATGGATTCATAAATTACACCTTTTGCTTCACCTGAACTAAATCGTGGGCATTCTGCATTAACCAAGAAGCTGTCTGCATCATATCCGCGAAGCATAAAGCAATCTTTCGAGTCTTGTAACTCCATATGTCTCATATTAACAATTATTTGGTCGATTTTTTCTGCCATTGGCATAAAACTTTGTAATGAAAGTATCTTTAAGGGGGCTACAGGGAGTTTTTTCTTGTGATTAGAAGCTGTCATAAATATCCTCTTTCTGGTAAGCTAATATCTGTTTTTTATTTACATTTAGGAAGTCATACATTTATGTAATCCAATTTAGTTATAGCATGATGAGAAACATTCGTCAATAAACTACAGGATATTTATTTTATTTCCTGCATCTAGTAGTACAACCCCTTTTCATGAGTTTAATATTTTATACTGTCATACTGATGTAAATGATATGTGAGGTAAGGATCCATAAATTATAAAGTTTATATTAATATCTAAGACAGTACTTCTATCATAAAACTATCATATATGGGTTATGGTTGAATAGATTATAATATACTTGCTTATTTTATAATTGAAGCAAAGTCTCCATAATATAAGAAGCCTATAATATTTAAATTTCATTCATACCCTGGTATTCAGGCTGACCCAAAATAAAAATGAATATATGAATAGGAGGATAATATGTTCATTATCACCCCAGAGGTATTTTTTCTTGTGTTTTTATTGGTTCTTATGTTAGACTGTATCCTCTATAGAACAAATAGGAGAGCAATACAAAGAAATATCAGTGCATTTATGGTGATGGTATTATTATTTGCAGCATATGCTCTGGATAATAATCATTCAATTATATTGATATTGCTTGCTATTCCAATCAATCTTTTTGTAATACTTTTTCTTTTGGATGACCCTAAAAAGAAGGAGCATATAGGATAAGAATTATTTTACCCATAAAAACATGCCTGCTCCAGTTTCTTCATTGGGTCGGGTAATAAAACCATGATTCTTATAAAAACCCTCTTTGTCTTTCGCAGCCATAAGGTTAACCATTACGGGGCCATTAATTGCTAAAGAATTTTTAATAAATGACATAATATCATCCATCATAAGCCTTCCAACCTGCATACCTTGATAGGCTGGATTAACAATAACATCAGCTATATATACTACATAACCTCCATCACTGATGACTCTTGCCATTCCTATGGCTTCCCCGTTATATCGTGCACACACCAAATAATAGGTATTATTTATACCTGTTTGGGCTTGTGTTTCCTTTAAACAGGCCCAGTTAACAGACCCTCTCAGATTATTATATTCCTTAAAATCAATAAACTGGTCAATCTGTATATTCATATTT
>DALYNO010000338.1:0-4846 GCA_031975295.1 Anaerocolumna sp.
ACATGAGCAGGATCTTTAGATAAGATGTGCTCCAGGGCTGAAAATTCTTCAAAAAACTTTTCTTCGTCTACTTCATTTATCTGTCTTAGACTAACTATTAAGGAATGAATATTTGATTCAAGGAACGACTCTAATTTACCCTCTTCTAAAAACACCTTTGAAGGCATTACGTGCTTTCCCTTTTTATTATAATGATAGGAAACATATCTTTGTATGGATTCATCTTCAAAAGACATGCTTTTTAACAGATAGATGACATGGGTGTGAAAGGAATAATTATTCTTACAATCTGAGTCTAGCTCACATAGCAGCGGTGTAAGATCGGATATGCCCTGTTGTACTGCTAATTTATCCTTTACAAACTTATCAGCCTTAGATTTTATTTTGATAATATTTACAATGTCCTCTGAAACTTCAACAATACTTTCTAACAGACAAAAACCAATCATCTCGGGAAGTACCCATAATTCTTTGTCCGTTAAGGAGATTTGTTTTTGATATGCATTTAACATAATGGATATATTTTTCTCATCCAAATGGCCTCCGGAGAGGGTTACCATCTTTTTTGCTACCAGGTAAATTCTTGGATAGCCTCTATATTCCTTCGTGTTAAGAATTGGCAGGACTTCATAACTTGTTCCAGATATCCTTACTTTCTTAATCTCTCGATACATCATTTGGAAATTGTCAAATAACCAACGTGCGGCAGGTATTAAATCAATAATATCAGATGATATTTCAGATATATTTTTACGAATTCGCTTTAGCCTTCTATAGGCAATTTTATTGTAATATCCTAATACAAAATTATACCGCCTTAACTTAACATTATTATGATGCTTAGCTAAGTTATCCATCTGCTGTTCCCACTCTTTATGACCCAAAATATCATTCATATTTTTAAATTCATCTGGTAGATTTACTCTCATTAAGATATGCCTAACTTTATAATAAATAAAAGTTACTATGCAAATCAAAGATAGAATGATTAGTGCAGCTTTGAATTCAAAGGACATATTCATCAGATAATTTAATATAATTCTTGTTATTCTAGATAACATTTCATCACTTCCTTTTCTAAAAAATTTTAGTATTTTTACATTATACTACCAATTATTACATATTTCCAGATATTTTTAATTTATTTTTTATATTAACGCACAATAATAATTATTATTCATATAATATAATTATTATTGCAAATTAAACATTAAATAACATATCACATCAAAATCTATAGATAACTCAACCAAAAAGAGCTTATTCCATGCCAATTATCACATGAAATAAGCTCTTTTGTATTAAAATAAATACTTTTATCTTTTAAAATTAGTCTTACCTGATTATTTCTACAATAAATTTATTTCTCTCTCCCGGGTATATAGTTTCAGAATATTCAATTACTGTATCATCTGCTCCATAACCATAAGAGGTTATAAAATGAATGGGGGAACCTTCACTGATTTTTAATAATTTGCTGGATTCTTTGTTAGAAAGCTTTGCTTCAATCTCTCTTACTGCTTTTTTTATATAAATATTATTTTCTTCAAAAACCTCATATAGAGATCGTTTTTCAAAGTCATACTGAATCAGTTCCGGGAATTTCTTAAATGGAATATAAACTGTGGTTAAAAGAATTGGATTGCTGTCTTGTTCTTCTTCACCATAGGCAAATCTAAGTCTTCTAAGCTTAAATATTTTATCTCCTTCTTCAATTCCAAGCTTCTCTATCAAGAGATCAGGACAGATTTTAATTGAAATTTCCAGCACTTTGGTTTCAGATATCAAACCTTTTTTCTCCATCTCTTTGTTATAACTTTCTATAAAGCGAGTAGTCTCCTGAAGAATTTTGGGTTTGGTTACAAAAGTACCTTTCCCTTTTTGCCGCTTTAAATATCCTCTTGAAACTAGGGTATTTAATCCCTGCCTTACCGTCGGGCGGCTTATCTGAAACAGATTGCTAAGTTCCATTTCTGTTGGAATGATATCCCCTTCTTTTAATTGATTACTTTTTATAAGATCTAATATATAGTTTTGAACTTTATAGTATAAAGGCACATTTGGCTCCTCAGACATAATTCTATCTCCTTCCTATGTAAGAAAACCTTATTAAATCTTACACTAAAATTTGATCCAGGTAAATAACTTTAATCCATTTCCTACTCTTCCTCTATCATAAAAGTCACAACGCCATATCCTTCATCTTTCATTCTTTGAAAACTCTCTTTCGCAGTTGTTGTTTTAATCAAATCTAAAGAATAACAAAATTCTGTTATACCAGATAAGTCCATTTTAAAATTTGTTTCCCAGGTATTATTCATAATCCAGGAATATACATCTCTTTTGTTATATTCATCTTTATTGTCACAAAGTAAAATTGGATGATGTTTTAATTCTCCCATATATATAAGGGGTGCATCCTTTGTTTGAATTAATATCGTACTTTCTTTTGTTTCATAAATCAAACCATTATCTACAAGATAATACTCCATACAAGTCCCCGGTATCTGATCAATACCTGGCTTCATAACAGCGTCACTCTTATCTATATAGATGTTCCCCTCCATATTAGCTAAAGTTAAAGGCAAGTAAATACTTTCAATATCTGTAGATAAGGTTTTCGCTATTTTATATTTAAATTCTATCTTGGGAAGAGTACTATAAAGTTTTATCATTACAGAACTAAAATAGGTACCTTGCAGTTCATAAATAAGCTCTACTGTTGTGAAGACATTGCCATGGTCCAATATTTTTATCTCAGTTAAATCACCCATGAATTTCTTAGCATGGAGTCCTCTTATATTTCTGCCCAAAAGCCTTCTTTCTTCATATACATCTGATCTTATCTTTGTATTTTCATAAATTGGTGTAAAAAATCTAGCATCACCGGGCTTTAACATTTCCACCTGATCGACTTTATTGTAAAAAGAAGTAACACCTTTACCAATTTCATAAGTTATTTTAAAGAAAGAATTTTCTATTTGATAAGGAAGTGTATAGCTGATAGGATCATAATGATTTATAATGTCCTTGACTCTTTCCGCACCTACATAGGCTACTCTTGTATTGACCGCTAAGGTTTTAGCAACTGCTTCTTCAAATCTGTATATCTTTTCTTCTCCTGCTTCAAATGAATCTATAAAGCTAATAAGGATTCCTCTTGGATGAGTTGATAATTGGGTTATCATCTCCTGTCCTGATTTCTCATTTATTACTTTCACACCAGGATATTTCCATACTTCTATATAGAACTCTACTACTTTTTCACCTTGACTATCTGAAACATTAATAGCTTTCACTTTGCCATTTAAATCATAATATCTAAGCTTATCACCTCTGTGATGCAGTATTCGATTTAAATTCTTTGCCGCAGCTTCATGTGCTTTAGATGCATAGCTTGTTTTTCTCATATCCAGATTTTGTACCATAGTATCATAAGGGTTTGTTATGGTAGCTGAATGTCCCCAAGTATGTTCTGCGTATAGAAGGAGGTTATCTTCTGCTTCTCTTAGTAATTCCTTTTTACCTATGTTACCTGCACAATCCAGTCTATGGCATAAATGATACATTCTTTGTGCTTCTTTATAATGTTTTACCGCATAGGGTGTACTTCCTACTCCATTGGACCACCAGTCATTTAAATCACCTTTATAGACTTCAGCATCTTTTACCTGATCTTTTATTTTATCATAAAATTCCTGTATGGTAACCATCTCCAAGCGAATTTCATCACCATATGCTTCATTAAAAGCTGTTATGGTGCTTATAATTTCCGTATTTGGCGGAGCATTGTCACTAAATACCCCCGAAACACAAGTTGGAATAAAATCATAACCATAGCCGTTTTCTACACAGGAAGATAAATAATTATCTATATTCTCTTTTAGTATCTCAATATGAGACCTTTGCTTAGTAGTTCCGCCGAAATAATTCTCAGTCATAAAATTAATATTTTTATTATAGATTAACCCCAAAGCATTACCTAGATTATAATGCTCACCATTAAAAACCAGAAGTCTTTTTCCTTCCTGGTTCTCCCAGTAATAAGGTTTCTGATTCTGGTATAGGGGATACATACCATGATGGGTATGTATGTTAGTAAATAGAAATTCAATACCGTTATCAATAAGGACATCCAGGGTGCCGAGGGACACACCGTTTACATCTGCATTCATGGCTACTTTTATATCAATACCCTGGGTTTTAAAATGCTCTACCATTTCCTTTGTTCTATTATGTAGAACCTTTTTATCTACCAAATCATTAAAATTAAGGTAGGTAGCTGAAAGTCCAATATTGTTTGATTTAATCATAGCATAGAAATCTTGTTTCTCTTCTTCTGCTGCCTCTTCTAAAAACCTTTCTACACAGTAATAGGTCTCACAGTTCCATTTGAAATTTTTGTTGATAGTATCTGTTCTATATCCCTCTTTTGCAGTATTTATTGCTGATCTTATATAATCAATATGATTATATATAATTCGCTCCTGCAAATCCGTATACCCTATATCCGTATGAGAGTGATGCATAATGTACATAGTCCATTTTCTATTTCCCATAATAAAAATCCTCCTTAAAATTATTATGTTTTACGTTTTGTTAGCATTGGTGTATTTCTTCTTCCAAAAGTTTAGCAACACCTGTTAAGATTGCTTGAGAAGTATCTTTTGAGATAATCAGATTTATATTTCTCCCCTTACATTCTTTGGTAATTTCTTCTCCAAAAAAATAAAAGCTTTTAGATATCTGCCCTCCTATAACCAAGGTGTCCGGCTGAAACTCCTCTAGAAATTGTATCATGATCTCTCTAAGTCTTATCCCAAATTTTTTAAAAACCTCTTTTGCT
>DALYNO010000339.1:0-4819 GCA_031975295.1 Anaerocolumna sp.
TCATTTAGATCTACATAATTATAGTAGTAGGATGTTTGATTCAAAGCCTCTTCAGGGATACCATATTCATCGATAATAAGTGATTCCAAAGCAGGATTAGATTTTGTTTCCGCTTTCATAGTTTCAATTCCCCTTGGTAATCCATGGGACTTTACATTTGTTGTTTTGTTGTTAACTTTATTTTCTATTTTAACAACAATATTCTTCACTGTTTCTTTCTTCACTTTCGTCGAACTATTTAATTTAATACCTGAATGACCATTTTGTATTTCTTTTAATATATCATTGGTAATGATAGCTTTTCCTTTAATCCCATCTAATGATTTAATGCTCTTTGCATCATTCATTGTTGAGTAAGATGCCTCTCCGCCAGTTAGAACCTTATATTGGCTTTTTGCACCACCGCCACTGTATGGAACAATTAGGTCATGAACACCATTTGTCTTATGGTTACTGATAATAATTGGTACATTCACTAAAGTAAATTTCTGATTTACATAAAGTTTACCACCACTTTGTGAAACCCAAAGAGCAGAATCACCGCCAGACCCACTTGTATAGGAGCCATTTACTACAACGAATATTTCTTTTTTACCATCATCGTTTAAATCTACATAATTATAATAATAAGTTGTTTGGTTTTGAGCTTCTTTTGGAATCTTAAACTCTTTTATAATCAGTTTCTCCAATTGAGGATTTGCTTTTGTTTCCGCTTTCATTCTTGCAATGCCCTTTGGTAATTTAACCATTGCAATATCTTTACTGTTTATTTTTGTTGAAACTGTTTTAGGATTTACTTTAATAATTTGCACTCTAGGGGTACCTGTTGTAGTATTGAATAAGCTAGCCTGAACATATCTTTGTGTAATAGAAGCTGCTGAAACACTTCTTGCTGTACTACCTCCATAAAGCATTCCTATTGACATTAATACACAAGCTCCTAAGATTATTTTTTTATAATGCATAATATTTTCCTCCAAATTTTCTTCTTTATTTTTATTGATTTTGTTGTTGTTTGTTATTTATTTATCTTACATTCACTAATATAGTCCTAAGTTGTACCATACTTGTATCATAATAATAACAAATTTATTACATTCTTTTGGAGGTTCCTATTATCTTATGAGTCGCCCGACAAATGCCCTGCATTTTATATTACGATGGCAATTTGCACAAATCAAAAAGTATCATGCTTCGATTGCAATGCATAAGAATTCCTATGACTGGTTGATAAACTTCATTATGAATTCTACACACTGATTTTGCTGTTCTTCTCTGGTGATTAAAGCTTTTCCATCTCCCTTTTGCTCACCATAGTTTCCAAAATACCCATGATTTCCGCCTGTAATTTCTACTTTATTCTTAGCAAGTGTAAGTTTCTCCTGATTTAAAACCTGATCATTACTTCCATAGATCGTTAAGGTAGGTAACCTTGCATCATTAACAGGATAGGCCGCCAGTAAAATCAATCCCTTTAAATCCTCTTCCCTTTTACCTGCATAAGAACTAGCCATGGCACCACCTAAAGAATGTCCGCTTAAAAACCAATTCTTTACCTCTGGTACAAGATCATAAACAGAATCAGCACGATTCACCCCAAAAACTGCAAGATGAAAAGGCATATGTACCAGAACACATGTAATTCCTTCCTCTGCTAATTTAGCCAAAAGTGGAATATAGGCATTTCCTTCGACTTTTCCTCCAGGATAAAATATAAGGCCGGAAGTTCCTTTTACTTTAGGATAAATAATTGTTATATTATCCTTTTCTTCTAGTCTACCCCCTGTTATGAAATCTGCACGAATATTTTCAGCAGTTTTGTCACTTCGATAATAATCTGCCGTATACAGAAGGAATCCACCTATTAATATTAGCATTAAACACACTATGCTTAATAAGATAATCCTTGCTGCTTTCCTTGGTTTTCTATTTTCCTGTATCATAAATCTGCCTCCTGATTCCTTTATTTTAAATTTACTTATTATTTTTTATCGTATATTACTATTTCATTATGACATTCCCATTCTCTATTATAATAGATATTCCTATAAGTATATTATAATCAAAATTAGATTACAAGTTTGATCCTGTATTCACTGTTATAAATATAATCCCCTTTTAAGTAATATAGGAATGGTCTCCATGCAGCCAAAAAGAGCTGCCGAAAATGTAGTCCTATGGATGTAATGACCACTTACTGTCTAATCGTTATTTGATCGTTATGAGTCTGTCAAATAATCCATTATGGCAAGTCATATGTCCATAGCTACATTTTGAGGCAGCCTTGTATCATATTATATTTCTATCATTCTTTAGGGCGCAACCAACCGTTTTTCCCCTGTAATTTCCTGGATTGGCTTAATATTCTGAGTCACTTCTAAAACACCAAGGTATTCACCTGTTTCAGAACGTACTGCATAATAACTAATTAAAATAAATTTATCACCTAAATGAAGCCAAAAATCCTCTTTCTCCTTACGTCCACTTCTGAGATCTTCTACAATGTTCTCAACAATATGCACACTTGCTGGTGGATGGCAGTTGGATACATTTCTTCCAATGACGGATACTGTTCTTGGAAATACCCTTTCTTTTCCCTGAGAAAAGTATTTAACTCTGTTTTCCTTGTCTACAAATGTAATATCAACGGGCAGGGCATTCATAACATTGACCAATTCATCAATTTCTAAAACACCAGTAGGCAGCTTAATTGTTCCACTTAATTCTGTTTTCTCATCTTCAACTTCTTTATTCTTCTCTTGTTTGGAAGGTTTCCACTCTGGTACTTTCTCAAGTAAGCAATATCCAAATTCTTTTGAATCATCTGATATCTGCTTCCATTCATCCTGTGTCAAATTTTCAAACAATATGGGAAGAAGAATATTTTCTTCTTTGAATATCATTTCTTCTATTCGGTGTATGACTTCCAAAAGTGGAGCTTTTATTGCATCAATATCTGTTTTCAATTGTTGCCTTACATCTTTTATTTGATCTCGAATTTCATCATCTACCCCCCACATAACCTTAGGGGGTGCTGTGATACCATACTTTTCCATAAATGGAAAGAAAAGATTTTCTTTCTTTTTATAATGTACATCCAATTCATAGAGATTTTGTAGTTGTTCAGAAAGAAGTTGTACTGATTTCTCAGATTCTAGATTCTTAACAATTTGTCCCATCACTTTCTCCAGGGCTCTATTTTCTCTTTTTAATGTATTTGCAGGATGTCCGAGAATTTTAGAGGGGTCTGAAGGTGCATGAATTTCCTCAATTGAGCCTTTAAATACCGCTGCATGAACATCACATAGTCTTTGTATTTCTGAAATTGGTAATCCCTCAGATATTAGGGCTTGCTCTGCTTGTGATATTTCTTCTGCGGATACTCCCATAAACACAGAAGAAAATTCTTCTTGTACCTCATCAACAGTCTTTCCCTCATGTAATCTGCTAATTATTTCTTTTAACTTATTCTGCCGAAATTCTCTATTATTTATTTCTGCGCTCATAATTCTTTGCTCCTTTCATCTTAAAGTCTAATCCTAATACAGACAATTGCGAAACCGTATAGATTTCCTTACCCAAAAAGCCTAAACTTCATATCCATGGCTGCGAAATAGCTGTTTGACATCTTCTAAGTGAATCTTTTTCATATCAGCTCCTTTCGGAATTGTCATTATTTTACCTGCAGTCTTTAACATAATCGGATTGGCGATATCACGAAATCCCGCCTCCATCAGTATCGAAATGATTGCAGGGTCAGCTGTGCAAAGCTCATATACCGTTTTATTTAGGTCCAGTTTTTTCGTACTCATTTCAAATCCTCCTTACAAACATATCCATATTGAAACATTTTATACAATATATGTATTATATCAGGATTTTCAATCTATTCTGTAACTTAAATCACAAAAAACGAAAATAATAATTAATTTCATTTAAATAGTATAAAAATAGTACTAATTAACAATATATACAAAATTTGATTCATTTGAAAATTGTTCTGAATAAGTATACTGCAGTCTGTTAAACTCTTTTAATTGCTCAGGATTAACGATTTGCTTTTCTGCCATAAACCGCACCATCTCACCTCTTGCCATCTTCACCTTAGTGCCTTTTTCAACCACCTTATTATGAATAACCTCACCAAAGACACAGGTTATAAATCTGACATTTTTATTCAGATAGCTTGTAATACACTTACTATACTCTTTAGAAGCCAGATTAATAATACAATTACTTTCTGAAAATAGTTGATTCGCCAACTTTTCATCCCAAAATGTATATAGGGAGTCTAAGTCTATACCACCAAGTCTTGCCTGCATTTCAAGTCTATATGGGACAACCCCGTCAAAGGGCTTTAACATCCCATAAAACCCCGATAAAATACGTAAATGTTCCTCAAGATAGTCAAGTTCCTCTTGAGCAAATACATTGGGAGCCATATACTGATACTGAATCCCTCCGTAAGACAATATTGCCGGGGTTAGATTTTTATGTAAATCCATATTCTCTATTCGTTTCCTATTAAGTTTTGCAATGGTTTCATTACATTTCCAAATTCCTTTTACGGTTTCATAATCTAGTTCTCTTAAATACTGTAACAGCGTTTTAGATTGTTCAACAAATTGGGGGAGTCCCTGAAAGGGCAGGGTATCTACATCTGTCTTCATCTTCTTTGCTGGTGAAACAATAATTCTCATATGCTCTTTTCCTTTACGACTAAACAATATTCAACTAAGTCTTTTTAAGCCTTAACTATATATTTATGAGTTGCCCGACAAATGCCCTACTTTTTATATTACGATGGCAATTTGCACAA
>DALYNO010000340.1:0-4799 GCA_031975295.1 Anaerocolumna sp.
AAGCCAGAAAATAATATTCCCTTATAAGGTACATCACTTCTTTCTTTTAACCAACCAGGTGCCATACCTTCATCAGCAAGAGATCTAATCATTCTCCCAAGACCAAACATGGATGCAAGCATTGTGGAAAGAATGGCAGTGATTAAAATAAAATTTAGTATAGCACCTGCCCAGCCAATGCCCATTCTATTAAGAGCAGCTACTATAGGGCTTGTATCTTCTGTTATTTCATGAGTAGGGACTAAAAATAATAATAATGTCATGGAACCAATATATAACCCGAGTAGACTAAATACTGTATAATGAATGGCTTTCGGTATTGTTTCTCTAGGATTTTTAGCTTCAGACGATGCCAGACCAATAATTTCAAAGCCTGCATAGGAGAATAATACAATTAGCATACTACCTGCTGCACCTTTTATACCTTCTGGTAAGAAAGGTTCTCCGCTCACAATCCTGGTACCAGATTCATTTGTACCATTTATAACTCCTAAAACAATGAAAACAGCAAGGATAATAAAAGCAATAATGGTAATAACCTTTACTGCTGCTAACCCACTCTCTAGTTTACTCAGCTTACTTGCACCTAAGAGATTTAATAGGGTGACGCCTATAATAATACAACTTCCGAGCAGTACTATGGATACATTAGGAAACCATTCTCTTACTAAAATGGAAACCGCAGTAGCTTCGCTTGACATTGCAAGGACCATGCCTGTCCAGTAAACCCAGCCTGTTACAAATCCAGTTCCTTTGCCAAAGGCTTCTGTTGCAAAGGAACGAAATGATCCCGCTAAGGGATTACTGACTGTCATTTCAGACAATGCAAACAGTATAAAGTAAACCAGCAGTCCTCCAAGTATATATGAAATTAAAATGGATGGCCCTGCTGAATGTATTGCTACAGAAGAACCAAGAAAAAATGAACCACCGATTACAGAACCTAATGCCATCATTGTAAGCTGCCAAGCAGATAAACCCTTTTCCTTTGAATTCACTGTCACTCCAATCTCAATCCCTTTATCCGGATTGTTATAAGATGATGTTGGGGTTTCATAGCCCAACCTAAAACTTCATAGGCAATTTGCACAAAACAGAAAGAACGAATGCACCTATGTAAATGTATTAGAATATCTTTTCTCTGAGGATATATGTTATATAAGCAAACTGATTTGTTTAGGCGATAAATTTCGAGAATCTATATTATTATCTCTCAAATCGCAAATAACATACGATGAACTTTCAAGACTTTATATTTCGGAATAAAGGTTGGCTTTTTTCATTATATTTGATAAGATAGTAAAGATACTTTATGAAACAAAAATACCAATAGACATAGAAAAAGTAATAACAGAAAGAAGAGTTTGGCTTGAAAAATGATTTTACAAAAGGCAGTGTTATAAAAAATATTTTAAATCTTGCATTTCCAATGACTTTAGCACAATTAATTAATGTTTTATATAATGTTATAGACAGAATCTATATAGGTATGATTCCTGAGAACCCCACCAATGCTCTAACTGGCCTTGGTTTAGCACTTCCAATTATTACAATGGTATCAGCCTTTGCCAATTTATTTGGTATGGGTGGTGCACCTCTTTGCTCCATTGCCAGAGGGAAAGGTGACAAAGAAGAAGCCGAAAAGATTATGGGTAATTCCTTTAGTATGCTAGTTATATCCGGCATTATACTAACCATATTATGTTTGGTCTTTAAAAAACCCTTACTTTATTTATTTGGCGCAAGTCATATTACATTCCCTTTTGCCAATGACTATATTACTTACTATCTGCTTGGGAATATATTTGTAACCATAGGTCTTGGTATGAACGGTTTTATTAATTCTCAAGGTTTTGCGAGAATTGGTATGCTTACTGTCTGCTTGGGTGCACTATCTAATATTATACTGGATCCAATATTTATTTTTGTATTTGGACTTGGCGTTAAAGGTGCGGCAATTGCAACCGTTTTATCCCAAATGATATCAAGTATATGGATTCTTAAGTTTTTAACTGGTAAAAAAGCTATTTTGAGACTTAAACCTATCTATTTCAAACCAGAATATAGAATTATTAAGCGTATTACTGGTCTTGGGTTATCGGGTTTTATGATGTCCATTACAAATGGTGCTGTTCAAATCATGTGTAATGCAACTCTTCAAAATTATGGTGGAGATTTATATGTTGGTGTTATGACTGTTATTAACTCCATTCGAGAAATTATTTCTATGCCTGTATCTGGATTAACAAATGGTTCCCAGCCAGTGATTGGATATAATTACGGTGCGGGTTCTTATAAAAGAGTTCGTCAGGCTATTAAATTTGTCTCTGTTGTATGCATAGCATATACCTTAATTGCATGGGGTATTTTAAATTTAATTCCTCATTTTTTTATTCAGATTTTTAACCGGGATGAACAATTAATCAAGGCATCCTTAACGCCTTTAAGAATATATTTTTTTGGATTCTTTATGATGTCCCTGCAATTTGCCGGTCAATCTATATTTGTTGCCCTTGGGAAATCAAAATATGCTGTATTCTTCTCAATTTTAAGAAAAATTGTGATAGTCATACCTTTTACTTTACTTTTACCAACTATTTTTCATTTAGGGGTATATGGCGTATTTTTAGCAGAACCGATTTCTAATTTTATCGGAGGTAGTGCCTGCTTTTTAACAATGCTTAGAGTAGTCTGGAAAGAACTAAAATATGAGAAGTCACTAGAATATAAACTATGATATATAGTCCAACGAAAGTATTTGCGTGTAGTTAAAATCAATTTAATAGGGGCTGCTGGAAATTGTACATAAGCAAACTTAGCAAGTTTCATACAGGTTGTCATTCCTTCCTTCAAATGTCAAATGCTTATTTATGCTAATATGTTTACATTTCAACAGCCCTATGAGTCAGTCAGTTCTATACCAAATAAGGTTTCACCAGTGCTTCAAAGTCTCCCAGATCTTCTTCTATATACATGGTGAATTCTTTATTCAAATCATATAGTCTGCGTCCAAGCTTATCCATAAACGCAGGTATTTCACTTTTCTTTATATGGCCTAACACTTTACCTAGTTTTGTTTCGCCCTTTAATACCTTACCGCCAACATGTATTTCAAATACTTCTTCTGCCTGCCCATCTACTCTCTTTTTACCACCTGCAAATCCCAAAGAATTTACTTGATGTCTGGCACAAGAATTGGTACAGCCTGAAATATAAAGACTTGGCAAGTTATTTTTAGGGGTTTTATTTTCCTCTAAAAATTTAAATACCGAATTGAGAAGTTCTCTGCTGTTTAGTATACCAATCTGACAGGTAGGTACACCAATACAGGTAACACTCTTACTTATATTATCTTCTCTCGTAAACTCTTTGCTAATTTTAAGAATCTCCTGTGCTGCTGTATTGGTAAGATTCCTAACATACATGCTCTCAGTCATAGTAAGCCTAACATCCCGGATATGTTGTTTTTCTAAACAATGAATCAACATGAGAAATTCTTTCTTTGGCATAATTCCACAGGTTGGATGTAATTCAACGGTATATCGTCCCACCTGTTTTTGTAGAATAACTTCCTTTTCACTAAAATTAATTATTTCATCTGATATTGGAAGCTTCTCTGACTTTGGACGTACTCCCTTTATTTCTTTAAGCTTCATAGTTTCTTTCACTTCTTTAACATGAGTATTAAAACAAGTTAGAAATGCCTCTTCACCCATACGTTCAGGAACATATCTTAATCTGGCACGACTTTTATTCTCATAATCTCCTTCTGCCATAAAGATTCGCATTACACTCTCCACATAGTAAAGAACTTCTGAAGGTCTTATGAATTCATCTAATGTAAGGCCAAGTTTGGGATTGTTACCAAGACCCCCTGCAATATATACCTGAAAGAATTGCTTATTTCCCTGCTTAACAGCCACAAATCCTAAATCTGTCAATGTAGCATTAGCAGTATCCCTGTTACTACCAGAGAATGCAATTTTTAACTTTCTTGGAAGCTTATACTTCGTTATATTCTCCATTAAATATTCACCTGCTGCTTTTGCATAAGGTGTTACATCAAAGGCTTCTTCTGTATCCACTCCTGACAGCGGTGAAAGTGCGATATTTCTAGGAAAATTACCGCCACTGCCTCTTGAGTACAAACCATTGATAATGGCATCCTCCATAATATCACATAATGTATCAATATCCAGATCATGAAGTTGTATTGCCTGTCTGGTAGTAAAATGAACATATTCTAAGCTATATTTCTCCATGTATTTGCCTATCAGCTTTAAATTATCATAATCAAATATTCCACTGGGAATTCTTAAACGTATCATAAACTTTTCACCACCACGTTGTGCATAAACTCCCATTCCCCCGGATACTGCTTTAAACTCTGCCGATGTTACTTCTTTTCTAAAAAATTTATGTCCTAACTCCCTAAAACCTGCCACCTCATTCAGCAGATTTTGTTTAAACTCATTCATAATAATACCTTTGCACAATTAATGGCATTTACCCTTCTTATTTATTTACTTTCTACCTTACAAACATTCCAATAGGATTCATCATGATAAGAATCATGATACTATTTATACCATGAGTTGGGGTCAAAAAGTATTTTGCCCCCTGATACTTACGGATTGTTACGCACTTTGTGTTCTTAAAATCCTAAAACATTCGAAATCCGCCCTATTCGGGCTACTTTCTCATGTTTTGCGGATTCCTTAGTCATGTTTTTTCATACAACCATGAAACACATGACCTTATATCCCTAGTATCATACTATGAGTTGCCCGACAAATGCC
>DALYNO010000341.1:0-4232 GCA_031975295.1 Anaerocolumna sp.
AAGAAATGAGTATGGTAAATTAAATAAAGACCATAAGTTATTAGGTGGAATTATACAGAAGGACTTTGACTGGCAGGGGGATAAGCCACTTGAATTGCCCATGTCAAATACGATTCTTTATAAAGTTCATATCAGGGGATTTACAAAACATGTCTCTTCTCATGTAAACAGTAAGGGAACATTCTTAGGATTAACTGAAAAAGTCGCTCATTTGAAAGAACTTGGAGTTACTAGTCTTTTACTTATGCCAATTTATGAATATAATGAGTTATCAAAGGGTTTGAATTCACAGCTTAAAATAAATTATTGGGGATATGCGGAGGAGAATTTCTATTTTGCACCCAAGTCCTCTTATGGGGCCAATCCAGAAGAGGTAACAACTGAGTTTAAAACCATGGTAAGAACCCTTCACAAAGAGGGATTAGAAGTAATTATGGAGATGTACTTTGCCAGAGGAACTAATTATGCTATGGCATTGGAAGCATTAAGATATTGGGTTTTAGAATATCACATAGATGGCTTTGTAATTTATGGCGATGAGAGCCTGGGAGTTATGTTAGCCCAGGATAATGTATTAGATCGTGCCAAACTCATGTATAGATATTGGAATCTTGACCAGGTTTATCACAACAATTCATATAAGCATCTGGCAGATTATAATATTGATTACGCCAATACGATAAAACGTTTTAATCGTGGTGACGAAGAACAGGTAAAACAGTTTGCCAGTAATTTTATTAGAAATCATGATCACAAAGGCGTTGTCAATTATGTAACGAATCATGATGGATTTACATTATGTGATTTATATTCCTACGATGTTAAACATAATGAAACGAATGGTGAAAAAAATCAGGATGGTTGGGACTATAACTATGGTTGGAATTGCGGCAGAGAAGGTAAAACTGAGAATAAAAAGATAATGAAGTTAAGAATGCAGCTGATTAGAAATGCATTTACTATTTTACTGCTTAGTCAAGGGACACCCCTGATACTAGCAGGAGATGAATTTCTAAATACACAGGAGGGCAATAACAATGCCTATTGTCAAGACAATGAGATAACTTGGTTAAACTGGGATAATATTAACCTTTATAGGGAAATGTTTGAATATGTGAAACAATTACTGAAGCTGCGTAAGAGCCATCCAGTATTTCACAATGATATTCCTTTACGAGGTATGGATTATATTTATTGTGGTATGCCTGATGTATCTTATCATGGTATAAATGCCTGGTATGCTGATTATAACCACTATAGCAGAGTACTTGGCATTCTATTGTCTGGACATTATGCCAAAATTGATAAAACCAAAGATGATAATACCTTTTATCTGGCCTTTAATATGCATGGAGAGAAGAAAGGTTTCTATCTGCCTAATGCAGATAAGAATGAAGTATGGTGCGCTGTTATTCATACGGCAACAGGAGAATTTTCTTCAGAGGTTACACATAAGAATATTTTGCTTAACCAGAGATTTTATGAGGTACCAGCTAGAAGTATTGTAGTGTTTGTTAGTAAAAAAATTTGATTTTCAGGAGTGGAACTTATACAAAGATAGTATTTGATAGTCTAAATTCTAAAATTATATCAGCAGAAAAGGTTAGGTGAACAAATGACAGGTTATTGGTTAAAAGTAATAGCAATGGTTACAATGTTAATTGATCATGGTACAGCCATTTTAGTGCCCGGTAATTCTTCTTTTTATATCATTGGAAGGAGTATAGGAAGACTTGCATTTCCAATATTTTGCTTCTTATTGGTGGAGGGATTCTTACATACAAGTAATGTGAAGAAGTATCTGCTCCGTCTTGGCATATTTGCATTGATTTCAGAAATTCCTTTTGATTTGGCATTTAATCATACACTATTTGAATTGGGGCATCAAAATATATTCTTCACCTTATTCATTGGCCTATTAGTTCTTATTGGGGTTAGATACGTTGATGAAAAGCATAAAGGCAAAGGAAGTTATGTGTTTTTAAATGCAGGTATAATTATAGGCGGGTGTTTGTTGGCACTGATATTAGCAACAGATTATTATTTTGCAGGTGTTCTAATGATTCTCTCCTTTTATCAATTCCGCCATAATAAGGTACTTCTTACTGCAGCTTTGGTTATCATTTATAACTTTGCATTGGGTGGAATACAAATTTTAGCGGTCTTTGCAATGATACCTATATTATTTTATAATGGGCAAAGAGGAACAAATATAAATAAGTATGTATTCTATAGTTTCTACCCCGTCCACATCCTGACGCTGTATCTAATCGGCACATTTCTATTAAGATAAGAATGTAGCAGAAGGAGAAAAATTCTACCTTGATTGAAAGACACAAAAAAGAGATTGTGTGAATCAGGCAAGGCAGAATTTCCTCAAGCATCAAGATCTTATTTATAGATAGGAGAAAAAAGGAACTAGGAGTAAAAATCAGTTGATTCTTTATCTCTTCTGTCATTTAAAAATTCAGGATAAACAGCACCATAATTCTCAGAATTATAAGTGTATTTATCAGGAAAATAATAGGGTATTTGCGTAACATAATCTACCGTATTGTTAGCGTTTGGAAACCGATAATAATTTCTCTTGGAATGATCAAAATGCATACAGGTATCCTCCTTAAAATTAGCATTGAAATTAATTCTTAGGTTATTATTTGTATTTTGGGAGGAAATATACGTGATTTCGTTAAAAGTAATCGATGTTAAAGCATTTATGAATCATTTATTGGTACAAAATGTATTTGATAATTTTTATTTATGGGAAGCAGATTTTAAAACCTTTGGAGAATTTAGTATAAATGGTAAATTAAATGAAGATTATTATTCCAGCGATGAATTAGAAGTGCTAGGAGAACGAAAATATGCTACTTGGGCTGAAGTAAAACCCTTTGCTTTCTCCTATGTTAAGGGAAGCAAACTCCCCGTTGCCATTAAAATAATAATGATGGTATCAAAATCGGGTACTGAAAGTATCATTCATAATTCAGGACTAAAAATGCAAGCAGATGAGGTAAAAGGTTTATTTTTAAATATTAAATATGATAAAGGAAACCTATATATTAGTAGTGGTACCTCATTTAAAAATTTTACCATGGATAAAACAATTGAGAATCTATGGGATACCAGACTAATACAATTTCTGAAAGAAAAGGGTATTGCAGCAGAAGAAATATAAAAAAAGTATAAAATATAAATGAATTGTTAGCACTCGCATTAAATGAGTGCTAATTTTGACTTGACAAAATCATAGTTGCGTATTACTATTTATTTTAGTGATAAGTAAAATATAAATTGAAGGAGTGTTTAAAATGATTAATGAACATGGTAGTTTGTCTATTAATTCTGAAAATATTTTTCCAATAATTAAAAAATGGTTATATTCTGACCATGATATCTTTTTTCGTGAATTAATATCCAACGGCAGTGATGCAATAACAAAATTAAAGAAATTAGTTTTAATGGGAGAAGCAACTTTACCTGAAGACAATAAGTTTAAAATTGATGTTATTGTTAACACAGAAGAAAAAACTTTAAAATTTATTGATAATGGTATCGGTATGACTGCCGATGAAGTAAAAGAATATATCAATCAAATTGCTATTTCTGGTGCTACAGATTTCCTTAACAAATATAAGGATAAAGCAAATGAAGAGCAGATTATTGGTCATTTTGGTCTTGGTTTCTATTCTGCATTTATGGTATCTCATAAGGTTACAATTGATACTTTATCTTGGCAGGAAGGCGCTACAAGCGTTCATTGGGAATCTGAAGGCGGTACTGAATTCTCCATGGAGGAAGGTAACCGTGAAATCAGAGGTACTGAAATTACTCTTTACTTAAATGAAGACAGCTATGAATTCTCAAATGAATACCGTGCAAAAGAAGTTATTGAAAAATATTGCTCTTTTATGCCAGTTGAAATTTATTTTAAGAATGCCAATGCTCCTGAAGAAACAGAAGAAGAAACAGAAGAAGTGGAAGAAACAGAAGATGTTATCGATGCTACTGTTGATGAAGAGGGTAATGCCTCAGAAGAATCTGAGGAAGAGAAAGAAGCAAAAAAAGAGGCTAAGAGACCAAAGCCTATTAATAATACAACTCCACTTTGGACAAAACATCCAAATGAAGTAACTGAAGAAGAATACAAAGAATTCTATCGTAATGTATTCCATGATTACAAAGAGCCTTTATTCTGGATTCACTTAAATATGGATTATCCTTTTAATTTA
>DALYNO010000341.1:4242-4766 GCA_031975295.1 Anaerocolumna sp.
TATTTCCCTAAATTAAATACAGAATATGATGCGTTGGAAGAAACCATTAAATTATTCTCGAACCAGGTATTTATAGCTGATAATATTAAAGAAGTTATTCCAGAATTCTTAATGTTATTAAAAGGTGCAATTGACTGTCCTGATCTGCCACTTAATGTATCCAGAAGTGCACTTCAAAATGATGGTTTTGTTAAGAAGATTTCAGATTATATCACTAAGAAAGTTGCTGATAAACTTTCTGGTATGTATAAAGTGGAAAGAGAAAGCTACGAAAAATTCTGGGATGATATTAGCCCCTTCATTAAATTTGGTTGCTTAAAAGATGAAAAGTTTAAAGAAAAAATGAAAGACTTTATTATCTTTAAGAATCTTGAAGGTAAATACTTAACACTTCCTGAATATGTAAAGGCAAGTAAAGGGGAAGAAGAAAAAGTAGAAGCAGCTGAAACAACAGAAACAAAAGATGCTAAAGCTGAGGAAGTAAAAGATGTTGTTTATTATGTAACAAATGAGCAGCAGCAAAG
>DALYNO010000342.1:0-4762 GCA_031975295.1 Anaerocolumna sp.
AAGGTTTATTTTGTTACCTTTACATAATCAACAGTATAGTTCTTATCTAATGCATCTCCGTTAACAGCTTTTACTGCAACTTCAGCTGCGGTATGCGCCTGACCAATATGGTCATTCAATACAGTACCAGTGATAGCACCAGTTTCTACTGCTGATACAACTTCAGCAAGTGCATCAACACCTACTAAATATATGTCAGTACCAACTTTTCTTCCAGCTGATTCAATTGCTTGACGTGCACCAAGAGCCATTGCATCATTATTACAGAAGACAACTTCAATTGTATCTCCATATTGTGTTAAAGCTGCTGCTACGATTTCCTGTCCTTTTGCCTGATCCCAATCACCACGTTGCGCAACTAATTCTTCTACTGCAATACCTTTATCTGTAAGAGCTTTTACAGAGAATTCTGTTCTGTATTGGGCATCAACATTTTCAGGATCTCCAATTACCATGACATAACTTACTTTTCCATCACCGTTGATATCACCATGATTCTCTAAATCATAAATAATCTCACCTTGCATTGTTCCAGATTGTCTAGCATCTGCACCAACGTATGCAACCTTATCCCAAAGATCTAAATCTTCTGAAGTTGGTTCACGATTAATAAACACAACTGGTATATTTGCATCTTTACACATATTGATAACGGTTGATGCTGCTGATGATTGAACTAAGTTCGCAACAATAACATCATATTTATCCGCAATAAATGTCTGAATTTGATTGGTCTGTTCTGCCTGGTCATTCTTTCCGTCTACAACAGTAACTTCATATGTAACTTCATCGCTACTTAAATCTTCTTTGAAATATCTTTCTAACTCTTCTCTGTAAAGTGTCATGAAGTTATCATCAAATTTGTAAATAGTAATACCTACTTTAACAACTTTAGCTTCTGGCGCTTTTGTAGCCTCAGGTTCCTTTGTCGCTTCTGGTGCTTTTGTAGCCGCTACCTCTTCAGGTTTTGATGTACTAGTTGGCTCCTCTTTTTTGTTGCTCCCACATCCAGCTAAAAGTGTAGTTAACATAACTAAACTGAGTACTAGAACAATAAATTTTTTCATTTCAAAATCCTCCTTTTGTGAAGCATACACTTCAATTTTATGTGACCATTTTTTTGTCACATAATGTTTATTTTTTACATTTGAATTATAGCAAAGATAAATTGCAAAATACATACAAAATTCTCCTGTCAACCATGAAACTTATTAACTATTTATACTTTTATCATCTATAATCATGTTATATTGTTTGTTTTTATAGTATAACTTCCATTCATTATCTATACTATTGTAATTCTATATAAATACACATGATTTTGCCTATATTTAATTAGTATATTTTTAATTAAGAGCAGTAACCCCAAAAAAATATCCTAGCAGTAGATTGAACTGTAGGTAACTTAGCATACCAAGAATTTAATTAACACATATCCACAACTTGAAATATACAGAGAAATCAATTATAATAAACTCTATATGGAGTAAAATTGCTTAAATTTAGCAAAAATAAACGAAAGAATTCAACCTTAAGGAGGACAATAGATTGTCAACTAATGTATATGATATTTTATTAGAACGTGGGTTTATTGAACAAACAACCCATGAACAGGAAATCAAAGAATTACTGGGAAAGGAAAAAGTTACATTCTATATAGGTTTTGATGCCACTGCTGATAGTTTAACTGCTGGGCATTTCTTAACAGTTATGGCTATGATGCATATGCAGCAGGCAGGACACAGACCAATCGCACTTCTTGGTGGCGGAACTACTATGATAGGTGATCCCTCTGGTAAATCTGACATGAGATCCATCATGACAAGAGAAACAATTCAACACAATGCAGACTGTTTTTACAAACAGCTATCTAAATTCATTGATTTTGATAATGATAATGCCATTATTGCCAACAATGCGGACTGGTTATTAAACTTAAATTATGTTGAATTTTTAAGAGAAGTTGGTGTTCATTTCTCCGTAAATAAAATGTTAACTGCTGATTGTTACAAACAAAGAATGGAAAAAGGTCTTACTTTCTTTGAATTCAACTATATGATTATGCAGTCTTTTGACTTCTTAAAATTAAATCAATTATATAATTGTCAATTACAATTAGGTGGAAATGATCAATGGTCTAATATTCTTGGCGGTGTTGATCTAATTCGTAGAAAAGAACAAAAACCTGCTTTTGGTCTTACCTTTAAATTATTAACTACCAGCGAAGGAATTAAAATGGGTAAAACCATGAAGGGCGCTGTATGGCTAGATCCAAATAAGACAACCCCTTATGAATTCTACCAATATTGGAGAAATATCGAAGATGTTAAAGTAGAAGAATGTTTAGGATTACTTACTTTCCTACCTATGGAGGAAGTTAGAAGACTTGGTGCCTTAGAAGGTGCAGAGATTAACCAAGCAAAAGATGTTCTTGCTTATGAAATCACTAAAATAGTTCATGGTGAAGAAGAAGCTATGAAAGCTAGAGAAGCATCTAAATCCTTGTTTGGCGGCGGTATGAAATCAGAAGATATCCCTACTACTTTTTATTCCGCAGAGCAATTCAAGACTGGTATTGATTTAATTACTTTAATGGTTGATGCCAAATTAGCAGCCTCAAGATCTGATGCAAGAAGAACCATTCAACAAGGTGGTGTTACTGTTAACGAAGTAAAGGTAACAGAATTTGATAGAGTATTTACAGAGAGTGATTTTGATGCAGACGGTATGCTTCTAATTAAAAAAGGCAAAAAAGGCTATCACGCATTTAAATCAGAATAAATGTTACTATTATTAACTTAATCCTGCCATGTAGTAAAAATGTAATATCATGTATGATAACCATGAATGATAAGAAAAGATTTGAGTGTCAAATTCTGATGAAAACTGTGATATGTCAAAATTAGTTATGAGCATTCTCATAAAACTTGTTGCTATCATTGCTTATAGTCTGCGAATTTGACACCCTTAATAAATACAGATATAGATTACATGGTAAATTAAGATTTTAGAGGAGGTATTATATGCCCTGGTGTCGCCAATGTAATGTGGAGTATGTAGAAGGAAAAACGGTATGTATTGATTGTGGTTCTACACTGGTAGAAAGTCTGGAAGAAGCAAAAGAACCGATAAAATTTTTGGAAACAGAAAAAGAACAATTTGCTAAAAAGTTTGTTGCATTTTTAAACTACTCTAAAGTACCAAATGTATCCTATGAATATCGTGAAGCAGATCATAAATGGATTGTGTTAATTGATGAATCTGCTAAGAAACAGGTTGCTAAACTATACGAGGCTTTTTATTCTGTGGAAGTTACAGATATTACAAAAGATACTAATTCTGATGAATCTCCAGCGGATGGCGATTCTGAATTATCTGATGAATCAGATGATAAATACTCCACTATGTTTGATGAAGAAGAGTTGGAAAACATCATTGAGAGCAGAAAACCTAAAGCATTTATACCTCCAGCTTATGTAAAAAAAGAAGATCAATTTAGAGATTTGAAGTCCACTGCATTTACCTTCTTTTTTGTATCCCTTTTAGGTATTGGTGTATTAATCGTAAACGCAGTCGGTGTAATAACATTATTTTCAGGCATCATGCCATATATCGTAATGGGCGGCTTGTTTATAGCGTTTTTATACATAGGAATTACCACCTATGCCAAATCTAAAAAAGTAGAAAAAGAAATCACATCTGAGAATGATTTATCCCTATCTATTGAAAAATGGCTGACTCAAAATATTACCCAGGCAACTTTAGGTGCTATTGATGATATTGAATCTAATCCTGAAATCAGCTTCTTAAAGAAGTTAGATTATATGAAGGAATTAATCATTGATGAATTTGGTGAAATGGATGACAGTTATTTAGATCACATTGTGGAAGAATTTTATAATACTAATTTTGAAACCCAAACAGAATCCTAATATGTTTTTACGTAATAAACGTGTTGCATCGACTTTATAATTTGATGCAACACGTTTTTAAATTTCATATAGATGAAGTTTTCTCTATCTTACCAATCTCCTTTAAAGGAATATATCCTCCAGCTCCTCTTTCGTAAGAGCATTAATAAATACTTCCTGCGATTGAATCACAGAGTCAGATAAACTCTTCTTTTTTTGTTGAAGTTTATAAATCTTTTCTTCAATCGTTCCCTTTGTTATCATTTTAATAACATGAACAGAATTTACCTGACCAATCCGATAGGCTCTGTCAGTAGCCTGTTCTTCAACTGCTGGGTTCCACCAAGGATCATAATGAATAACTGTATCTGCACCAACTAAATTAAGTCCGGTTCCACCTGCTTTTAAAGAAATTAAGAATACATCCCCTTCTCCTTGGTTGAATCTCTTTACAAAATCATTGCGATCCTTAACTTTGGTAGCTCCTTCTAAGTAGAAGGTTCCAACTTGATTCTTCTTAAGTTCCTTATCTATAATAGCAAGCATGGATGTAAATTGAGAAAATACTAAAATTCTATGACCGTTTGCAATTGCATCTTCAATAATTTCTAGTAAAAGTTCTAGTTTCCCACTGCCTCCTGTGTAATTATCAAGGAAAGTGCCTGGATGGCAACAGATTTGTCTAAGCCTTGTAAGCACTGCAAGAATCTTAAGTTTACTTTTCTCTAAACCTTTTTCTTTTATTTCTTGATCTATTTCTGATTTGGCATTCTCAATGTAAGCCATGTATACTTTTCTTTGTTCTTCCTGCATATCTGTAAGCATCTTGGTTTCAACTTTATCTGGAAGTT